>JANYAA010000164.1 GCA_025355255.1 Chloroflexota bacterium
GCCAACTGCTCGGCGACGGTTGTGTAATAGGCGGCGTACTCGGGAATTAACGCATGGTGGGCGAACCCCGCGGCCAGCCGAATGACGAGCGCAAGCGCCGTCAGCCCGGCGAGGCCCCACGCATAGCGGGACGGACGCGGCACGACGACGATCGACATGGCACCACCATCGCCCACGCGGCCGTGTGACGTCAACGCGCGCCAAGCTCCAGATATGGCGAGGCCCGGCTGAGAAGGGGGATCTCAGCCGAGCCCGCCAAGGGGAAGCGAGGATCTTAGCGGCGGCGAGCTCGCCGGCTCGGCGCAAGGACCGCCAGCAAGAGTGCCGTGGAGAGGACGGCGACGAACAGGATGAGGAGGGAGAGGCTCCTGCCCGACGGAGAGGTAGTGGCAAGGGCGTCAGTGGGCGGCGTCGTCGCGCCGGCATTCGAACTCGCACCGCCGCTTCCACCACCGCGCACGCAGGTTGGGACGGAGATCTTGTCGGCAATCATCGTCACCTTGCCGTTGCGGGCGAGCGCGCGCCCCTCGACGGTGACGCCAGCGGCGATGGTGATCGACGTGAGCGCCATGATCGTGCCGCGCATCGTGGAGCCGGAGCCAAGCGTTGCCGAGCTTGTGACCTGCCAGAAGACATTGCAGGCCTGGCCGCCGTTGATGATCTTGACGTTGCTCGACGAGGCCGTTACCAGGTCAGAGGTTGCCGTGAAGATCCAGACAGCGTCCGGATTGTGCTCAGCATCGAGCGTGAGCGTTCCGGTCAGGTCGAGGGTCGCGCCACCGGCCGTGTACACGCCTGCGGCCAGCGTGAGTCCGCCGAGGGCGGCGTGGGTCGCACTGGACGGCCGCCCGGCCGCGTCCTCGTAGGCGATGGCGAGGTCGCTCTTGGCCTTGAGGGCTGCCGCATCGGCAAGGTGGATCGTCCCGCTCGCCGTGCCGGGCGGAAAGCCCGTCACAGCTGAGGCCGGGTGGATCCCGATGTTGCCGTGCACCTTGGTGGCGCCTGTACTGCTGATGGACGGCGTGCCAGCGAGGATCGCATAGGACGCGGCGGTACCCAGGCCAACGGTCGCAGGCCCGGCGGCAAGCACCGTTTGGCCGCCAACGAGCATGCCGAGCGCGAGTGCGAGCGTCATGCCAAGCGCAAGGGGGTTGCGCGCGCTGTTGCGTCGTAGCTGCATTGTCGATCCCTCGGATGGGCGAAGTCGCCCCTGGTCCAGGATGGCGGATGCCTGGGATTGGACAACCGAGGGCGAGATGTCGGCCGTCGTCCGTCCGGCGAGCGAGCCGCCACCCATGCGGACCAGCCGAACGCTCCGGACTCTGCAGCCAGCCCGCGCTGACGTCATGACGACCCGTCATCCCGCGCGCGTCAGACGCGGATCACCGTCAGCCCGGGGATGGCGGCGTGATCGTCGTCCTGGGTCACCAGCGGGACGCCCAGCGCAATCGCTGTCGCCGCGATCCATGAATCATTCACCGGCATCCGTCGGCCGATATCGCGCAGCGTCACCCGCAAGCGCGCCCAGACTGCGGCGACTGCGTCATCCACCGGCACCGGGTTGAGCCCCATGACCGCGGTGAGCGTGGCGAGGCGTTGATCGCGAATTGCCAAATCTGCCGCAGCGAGTACCCCCGCCCGCAGCTCGCCCACTGTGATCACCGAAACCGCCAACTGGTCTGGCAAAAGGTCCACGCGCAGGGGCCTGCCGCTCTCGTTGGCGATGAAGACGCTTGTATCCGCGAGCCCGCTGGTCGGTGGCATACACCGCGTCTAGCGCGTGACGGGGATCCCCGCCATGCGGTCCGCCACGGCGGATCGACGCACCTTGCGCGTGTGTGTTCGCGGGAAGTCCGGGTCCGGGAACGGTGCGCGCCCAATGACCCGCTGGTGGTCCGCCAGCCGCTTGTTCGCCGCCCGCGCGGCCAGCGCCAACGCCGCGGCCTCGTCTTCAGGCTGCACGCTGAACGCTGCACCCGGGCGATACGTGAAGGCGATGCGCCCCCGGTCCGACTCGTACACCACGGGCTCCACGAGCCCCTCCGCCATCAGCGCCGCCTCCACGTCCTCCGGATGCACGTTCATCCCGTTGGGCAGTGCGATGAGCGAGCGGGTCCGGCCGGCCAGACGCAGCGCCCCATGCGCGTCCAGCTCCCCGATGTCGCCTGTCCGATACCACCCGTCGGCGGTAAAGGCGGCCTCTGTCGAGACCGGATCCTGCCAGTAGTCGACAAAGACCGAGGGACCGCTCACAACCACTTCGCCATCCGACTCAATGCGAACCTTCATCGGCGGCGTGATCCAGCCGACGCGGTTCTCCGGGGTCTTGCCCTGCCAATTAGTGGATACCAGGCCGGCCTCCGTGGACCCGTACCCCTGGACCACCTCCACGCCCAGCGCCTCCCAGCTCCGCTGCAGGCTTGGCGAGAGGTGCGCCGCCGACGACAGGACCAGCCGCAGCTCCCCGCCCAGCGCGGCGTGGACCTTCTTGAACAGGCGACGACGAAGCTTGACGGGCAGGTGCGGCGCAACACGGAGCGCGCGCCGGAACGTGGCGCCGGAACCTGACTTGTCGGCCTCGCGGCGGATGGCCGCGAAGAGGAGCTCCAGCACCTGCGGGACGACCACCAGCGCCGTGGCCCGGTGGCCTTTGATGGACGCGGCAATCAGGTCCGGCCGCAGCGTCGCGATGTACTCGGTCTCGGCTCCCGCAGCCACTGCGTAGATCAGGCCCGCAACCTGCTCCATGATGTGGCTCAGGGGCAGGATGGACACCATGCGGTTGCGCCCGGCCGGGATGGTCTCGAGACACCGCCGGGTGGAGGCGAGCAGCATCGACTGCGTCACCGTCACGCCCTTGGGGTTGCCGGTGGAGCCCGACGTGCAGAGGATCTCCATCGGCTCGGCCGGATCGGCGGGCGTCCGATCGGCGAGCGCGGCAAGCGCTTCCGGGCTGGCGGGGTCGATGAGGTCGTCGAGGTCCAGGATCGGCAGGGCGGCAAGGCGGGCCATCGTTGCGGGCTCAAGCGTGGCGCCGCTACCCAGGATGATGGCCGACGGCTCCGTGAGCGTGGCGATCCGCTCCACGGTGTCGGGCGTCATGCGCGCGTCGAGCGGTACGAGGATGACGTCGGCACGCGCGGCGGCGAAGAGTGCAGCCGCGAAGGTGGGTCCGGGCGCGCCCTGGATCATGACGCGCTCACGCGGCCCGAGCGCCAGCGACAGCCTGGCCGCGGCCTGCTCTACGGCGACACCAAACTCGGCATAGGTGAGCGACTGCTCGCGCGACGTGGATGTCCGGACGCCCAGCAGCAGCTGCGCGCCGTGTCTGCTGATCGCCTCCGCAAGCAGCGCCGGAAGCGAATCAGGCACGACGGTGGAACCTGATGCCGTCCGGGCGCTCAACGTCAACTGACCTCGGGGGCGGACCGCCGAGTACGTCTCGGCGGGTGGGACCCGAGGATAGCCCCCGCTACCGGGCAATGTGAGACCCTATTGGGGGGTGATGCGCCCCTGCTCTCCCACCGTCCGCTCGCGGACCGCGTCCACCAGATCGCCCGGTCGGCGCGCCGGATCGTTGGAGGCGCCGGGGCGGCGCTTGCGCTTGCGGTCGTTCGTCAGCGCGCGAAGACGCTCCTGCGAGGTCATCGGCGCCGGGGTCTCGTCCTCGGCGTGCTTGTCGGTCATGGTGTCGTCCTTCGCCGGCGGGCAGGCCTTGTGGCCCGCGCGTGCGCCCACCGTACCGCACGCAAGCCCAGATGACCCGACGCCGCCGCCAACAGGCACCGAGGACGCGGCAGCGCTGGGTTCGCGTGTCGCCGCGGCCGGCGGCACCGTGGTGTTGCCCGCCATGCAGGTTGGCGATGTGGGCACGATGGCGGCGCGTTCATCTCGGCCTGGCAGCCGGACTCGATGCCCGGCTTCCACACCGGTGTCCCGGGCTCCTACCGGTATGCGGAGCTCAACTCGCGCGGTCTTGAGGCAGCGCTGGCGTTCTATCGGGACGTCTTCGGCTGGACCACGGAGCAGCAGCCGCTGCCCGACGGCTCGGTCAACACCCACCTGTTCCACCATGGCGAGCTGATCGCCGGCGCCATGCCGGTCTACCCCATGATCCCGGCGGACGTCCCCAGTTACTGGATGGTCTATTTCGCCACCGACGATGCCGACGGGGCGTGCGCCCGCGCGATTGCCGCCGGCGGATCCCGGATCGTGCCGCCCATGCCCATGCCCATGCCCGGTAAGGCGCCTTCTTCGCACTTCATCAGCAGATGGGCTGACGGGCGGGTTCGCCGAGCGTCTTGCGCTTGGCGCGTACGATGTCCGCGACATCCTTGGAGGACAAGACATGACCGGCCAGACTTGGACTTGGGCGAAACTCGATCCGCAGACGATTGCGCTTGTGGAAGAGGCGGAGCGCGCCATCGGCGTTGGCTTTGTGGTGGTGTACGCGCCGGGCGACCCGCGGCGCGATATGCCCGCCTCGCTGCCGCTTGAAGCTGCGCCGTTGTCTGAAGCCCAGCTGGAGCACCTGCGCAGCCTCGAGGCCCGTGTGGGCGGCGTGGCCGTGGCGTACCAGCCGCTCTCCTAGGGCCCCTACGGGCGCGCGCGGGCAAGCCGTTGCTTCCCAGACGACAACGGTTCCGCGACGCGACGCTTGTCCCCTCGGGCGCACAGCCCGTTCCACGGCTCGGCCACGCCACGCGAAAAACCGCGCTCATGGAGGGAATCGCGTTCCGGGGCGGAACGGTTGTCGCTCCGGAAGCGACGGCGACCCACGGGCTGGTCTGAGGTCGTTACTTGCGTGGTTGCGCAAGTTAGCGAATAATCGGAGCTCCGCCGCAAGCCCGGCGCAAGTCCCGCCGCAGCTGCCTGTTGGAGGCCCCGTGTTCTCGTTTCTCAAGAAGCTCACCGCTGGCACGCCGTCCATCGACGTCGTCGAGCTTGAGGTCCTCCTCGCCCAACAGGCCGTCCGTGTGCTGGATGTTCGCGAGGACGCAGAGTTCCGCTCCGGCCACGTGCCCGGCGCGGTCAACATCCCGGTGAAGAGGCTGCCGGACCGACTGGCGAAGCTCAAGCGCGACAAGCCGTACGCGGTGATCTGCGCGTCGGGCGCCAGAAGCCGTGGCGCGGTGAATTACCTGCTGGACAACGGCTTCGAGGGCGCCGTCACGGTGAGTGGCGGCACGAGCGCCTGGACCCGCGGTGGGCGGCCCATCGTCCGCTGAAGCCTAGCCGGCCACCGGAGTCACCGGCTGGCGCAGGATCGTCTTGACCTTGGCTGGGTCGCCCCTTCGCGGATCGCCCAGATAGATCTCGTGATGCTTGCCGCGCGGCGCAAGGCCGGCGTCGGCGATGGCGGGTGCAGCTTCTCGATCGACGGCCGCGCCGCCGCATACGAGCCGAGGTGCAGGACCTGTGCCACATCGCCCTCGTCCAGCGCCTCGACACGCAAGTTGGCGGCGAACGGCGTCTCCAACTTCAATCGGCCCGTCGCCGGCGCGGCCGTGCACTCGTCGGATGTCGCCTCGTGTGGCAGGCCGATGAAGAGCGTCCAGCGCCACGTGTCGCGACCGTCGAGGCGCCCGTCGGCAAAGATCACGTCGAGGTCTGTGGCGCCGTCGACCGTCCACCACAGACCCTCGAGCGACCTAACCTTGGTGATGGCACCGCGACGCTTGAGCGCAAACCGCAGCGTCCACGCCGTCGCGTACAAGCCGGGCATCCGCGGGGCGAAGCCCGCCTCGCCAGCTGGCCCCTCTCCGTCGATCATGACGCAGCGCCGGGATGCCAGCCGCAGAAACCGCACGACGCCTGGCTTCCCGGCCAGCTCATCGGCCACGGTGGACGCTGTGTCGAACTGCACTGCGCACCTCCGGTCAGGCGCCTGGATACGGCCGATTCACGCGACGGGCTGAACCACCGAGAGCGCACGGCCAGCGGAGGACGACGTTGCGTCCAGGCCGCCCGCAAGATCGCCAGCAAGCACACGGAACCTGGTGACCGCCTCTGGCCTGAGCCAGTAGTACACCCAGGACGCGCGGCGCTCAGAGCTGACCCAGCCGGTCTCGCGCAGCACTTTGAGGTGGTGGCTCACGGTGGGTTGCGCCACCGCGCAGCAGGCCGCGAAGTCGCAGGCGCAGACTTCCGCGTCGGCTGCCAATTGGCGCAGGATCGCCAGTCGCGTCGGATCGGCAGCGCCCTGCAGCAGGAGCGTGTCGGGATCGGCACCGCGATATCGTCAAGTATCAATATCAGCGACACCGCGTCAGGCGCGCACCACCGAGGCTGAGGCAGAGGCAGAGGCAACGACACCATGACCACCGAGACCATCCACGAGATTGTCCGCGACCACTACGCCGCCGCCGCCATCCAAGCGAGCGAAGGCTCGTGCTGCACAACCGAGAACCAGGGGATCGGTGCGGACCTGTACTCGGTGCTGGAGCGCGAGGCGCTGCCGGACGCCGCGGTCCTCGCATCGCTTGGCTGCGGCAACCCGGTGGCGGTGGCTGAGCTGCGCGAGGGCGAGCGCGTGCTGGACCTGGGCTCCGGCGGCGGCATCGACGTGCTGCTCTCCGCCACGCGTGTCGGCCCCACGGGGCGCGCCTTTGGCCTGGACATGACCGACGAGATGCTTGCGCTTGCGCAGCAGAACGCAGCCGATGCCGGCGCAACCAACGTGGAGTTCTTGCGCGGCCACATCGAGGCCATCCCGCTGCCGGCCAACTCCATCGACGTGGTCATCAGCAACTGCGTGGTGAACCTCGCGGCGGACAAGGCGGCGGTCTTTGCCGAGATCGCCCGCGTCCTGCGCCCGGGCGGCCGGATGGGCGTGTCCGACATCGTCGCCGACGACCGGCTCAGCGCCGCCGAGCGCGCCGAGCGCGGCTCGTACGCGGGGTGCATCGCCGGCGCGCTGTCCGTCAGCGAGTTCCGCGCCGGGCTGGAGGCGGTGGGCCTGACGGACATCTCCATCACGCCCAGCCACGAGGTGACCGACGGGATGACCAGCGCGATCATCCGCGCGTCTAAGCCCACGGCGGGTGCCGGTGCCGCCGGCGCCGCCAAGCCGCGCATCGCGCTGAAGTCGCTGCCGCTGACCTCCGCCGGGTCCTGCTGTGGGCTCGAGGGGTGCTGCTGATGCCATTGGAAGTCGCGATCAGGCGCGCCGGTGCAGAAGATGTCCCCGCGGTTGAGGCGTTGCTGGCCAGCGCCTCGCTGCCGTTGAACGGGGCCGCCGAAGCCGTGGCGCGGGCGGGCGTCGTTGCCCGCGCGGACGGCGCCATCGTTGGCGCCGCAGCATTGGAGCTCTACGGCGAGGCTGGGCTGCTGCGCTCCGTCGTTGTGGCTCCGGACCACCGCAGGACCGGCGTCGGGCGGGCTGTGGTGGCGGCCGCGGAAGCACTTGCCCGTGACGAGGGCGTCCGCGACATGTACCTGATCACCGAGACCGCGATCGACTGGTTCCCGCGCCTCGGCTACACCCCGGTGGAGCGCGCCGTGGCCAACGAGGCCGTCGGCGCGTCCGTCGAGTTCACCACGATCTGCCACGACAAGGGCGTCCCGATGGTGCGTCGCCTGCGATGAGTTTCACTCGCCTGGTGTCGCGCAGATGACACCCAGACGGTCGGGCGTGGGGCTGGTGCCATTAGGCCTGCGGGTGCAAGATGACCTGGCTCGGACCCCCCGGGCACAACGCAGCCACACCAGGACGGGAGAGAACACATGGCACGCAGCAAGCAGGAGCCGGACGGCATCCGCTCAAGTTCCGCCCGCAGCGGCGAAGACGACGTTGAGGGCCACGCGATGCACCGCGGCGGCGAGGCCGACGGCGCCAAGTCATCGCTCACCAAGTCCAGCCTGACCCGCAGCTCGGCCCGCAGCCGGGACGAGGACGACGTCGAGGGCCACTCGATGCTCATCAACCCGGGCCTCAGCCAGGATCTCGCCAAGGCTCGCGACGCCGAGATCCAGCGCTCGGTCCGCGCCCACAACCAGCAGTCCGAGGCCAAGCGGCCCTTCAAGAAATAGCACCCCGGAGCCACCGGGGCACCGGGAGTGCGCCGGTGGCCAGCCTCCCGATCCGCCAGACGACAACCACACGCCCGCCCCCGCACGCTGGAGTAGCATCCGCGAACCGGGGACGGGCGTTTGGCTGTACGTGAGGGACCACAAGGCGATGGCAGGACCCACAGGACCGGCTGGCGCGGACTTCGCGATTGAGGCGCTGGGCCGCAGCGCGCTGTTCGCCAAGGTTCCGCCAGATGACCTCGCCGCCTGCGCCGCAAGCCTGCGCGTGCGCCGCTACCGGCGCGGCGAGACGATCTTCCACCAGGGCGATCCGGGGGACTCGCTGTACATCATCGAATCGGGCTCCGTGAAGATCGTCCTGCCGTCACCTGAGGGCCAGGACAGCGCGATTATCGCCACCCTGGGCCGCGGCGACTTCTTTGGCGAGCTTGCGCTGCTGGACGGTGAGCCGCACTCGGCAACCGCGGTGGCCATCGATCCGGTAGAGGCGCTGATCCTCCAGCAGGCCCGCTTTGCCGAGTTGCTTGAGGGTCAGCCGGGGCTGCGCAAGGCGCTCATCGCGGGGCTTGTGGCGGAGCTGCGGCGGCTGACGGGCCACGTGGAGGACCTCCACTTTCTGGACCTCCCCGGGCGTCTGGCCAGCCGCATCATCCGCATCGCGCGCGAGACCAGCCCCGGCCAGAACCGTGATGTGCGCATCGAGTGGCGCTTCACGCAGTCCGAGCTTGGCGGAATGATCGGCGGCACGCGCCAGACCGTGAACCGTCTGCTGTCCGATCTCACGACGCAGGGCCTCGTGCGGCTTGAGGGCGAGACGATGGTGATCCCCGATCTCGACCGGCTGGCGCGGGCGGCTGAGCGGTGACGGCGCGACGGCCGTCGCCGGCCGCGGTGGAGCGCCTGCTCGCGGCCATCGCGCTGCGGGCGGAGGCTGCCCGCCGTCTCGAGGGCTCCGGCGTTGGGGCCGTGCTGCGCTCAGTGGTGGAGGCCACGGTGGCCCTGTTTGAGGCGGAGGCCTCCTCGATTGCGCTATTCGACCCGGCGAGCGGCCGCTTGGTGTTTGAGGTGGCGGCGGGCGAGAAGGGCCAGCCCGTGGTGGGGCTGTCCATCGCCCCGGACCAAGGCATCGCGGGCTACGTGTTCACCACTGGCCAGGCGCTGGCACTGTCGGACGTTGAGAACGATCCGCGCTTTGGCCGCGAGGTTGCAGCGAAGACGGCGTTCCTGCCCCGCTCGATCATCGCTGTGCCGCTGCTGGACGAGCGCGGGACGATCGGCGTGCTGGAGGTGCTCGACAAGCGCACCTCGGCCGCGTTCTCACTGCGCGACGTGGAGTTGGCGGCGGTCTTTGCCCGGCAGGCGTCCGTGGCCATCCGGGCCAGCCGCGTGGAGCGAGACTTGGCCACGCTGCTGGTGACGACGCTGCGCGAGCTGGCGGGTGACGAGGATGCGGCGGCTATCGATGTGCTCGTCGCGCGGGCCGTTGCGTCGCTGGGCGCAGGCGAGGACGCTGGGCCCTGGCGCCTCGCCGATCTGGTGGCCCGCCTGCGCGATGCGGATCCGGCGCAGGTGGAGCTGGTGACGGAGCTGCTCGAGGTGCTGGAGCGGCGGGCAGTGCGGTCTAGCCGGGCGCGCCGTGGTGCTCGCAGCCAGCGCGGTTCCTCCGCCGCCTCGCCCGAGGCGTGAGCGACCTCGCGCTCCCCGCGTGGAGCGAGCCGTTCATCGGGGAGCACCGAGCTGATCTCGCCCGGCTTCGGCCGCTCCCGGGGCTGGATCGTGCGGCGGTGTTTGGCCATGCCGATGGCAGCGGCATCCGCGTCGCCATCATCGACTCAGGCGTCGAGGGCAGCCATCCCGATGTCGGCGGCCGGCTGGTCGCCAGCGTGCGGGTGGAGATGGGCTTGGAGGAGCCAATTGTCAGCGATGACGGCGAGGGCCAGGACGTGGTGGGCCACGGGACAGCGTGCGCGGGGATCATCCATGCGCTCGCCCCGGCCGCGGAGATCATCTCGGTCCGCGTGCTGGGGCCGGACAACCGGGGCAAGGGCGCCGTGTTTGCCGCGGGTCTCGAGTGGGCCATCGAGCAGGGCGCGAGCGTCGTGAACCTCTCGCTCTCGTCGCGTTCGGACGCCTTCTTCGACGTCTTCCACGATCTCGCGGATCGCGCCTACTTCGCCAACGTCCTGTTGGTCTGTGCCGCGAACAATGGCCCGGGGCCCTCGTACCCGTCCCTCTTCGCTGCCGTGGTATCGGTTGCCGCGCATGACCTCGCCGATCCGTGGGCCTGGTTCTACAACCCCAACCCGCCGGTGGAGTTTGGCGCGCGCGGTGTGGACGTGGAGGTGGCCTGGAAGGGCGGCGGCCGGATGGTGGCCACGGGCAACTCGTTTGCCGCGCCGCACATCGCGGGTCTGGCTGCGCTGATCCGGTCGCGCCACCCGGACATCTCGCCGTTTGAGGTGAAGACGATGCTGGCGGCAACGGCGGGCGCAGGGACGCCGCTCTGAACCTTGCCTGCGGTGACCCGTTGCTGACTCCGCCTCCCGGCTGCGGTACTGTGCGCCACACGGGAGGGCACAGGCAGTCATGACGTGCAGTAGCTGCAGGGCCGCAAACCCCGCCAGCCAGAAGTTCTGCGGGGAGTGCGGAGTTCGGCTCGCGCTCGTCTGCGCAGCATGCGGGGCCCAGCTGCCGCCGGGTCAGAAGTTCTGTGGCGAGTGTGGCGCGGCCACGAGCGGCGCAGGAGCACCGTCCGCCGACGGACGTGCCGCTAAGCCGGTCGCTGAGCGGCGCCGGGTCACCGTCCTGTTCGCAGATCTCGTCGGCTTCACGCCCTTTGCCGAAGAGCGCGACGCAGAGGCTGTGCGCGACACCCTCAGCCGCTACTTCACCCTCGCCACCGATGTCATCAGCAGGTACGGCGGCACAGTCGAGAAGTTCATCGGCGATGCCGTGATGGCCGTCTGGGGCGCGCCCACCGCGCACGAGGACGACGCCGAGCGTGCGGTCCGAGCGGGTCTCGAGCTGATTGACGCGATCCCGGCGCTGGGTCCGGGCATCGCCGCGCGCGCTGGCGTGCTGACCGGCGAGGCCGCAGTGACGCTGGGCGCGCTGAACCAGGGCATGGTCGCTGGCGACCTCGTGAATACCGCCGCCCGGCTGCAGAGCGTGGCGCCGTCGGGCGCCGTGCTGGTGGGCGAGACGACAAGGGAGGCCGCGAGCCGCGCCATCGTGTTCGAGGAGGCGGGTGCGCAGCTCCTCAAGGGCAAGGCCGCCCCAGTTGCGGCTTGGCGTGCAGTCCGCGTCGTCGCAGAGCGCCGCGGGACAGGCCGCGGCGACACGCTTGAGGCCCCGTTCGTCGGGCGCGCTGACGAGCTCCGGCTGCTCAAGGAGCAGTTTCACGCCACGGGCCGTGACCGCCGTGCACGCCTGGCGTCCGTCATCGGCCACGCAGGCATCGGCAAGAGCCGTCTCGCCTGGGAGCTGGAGAAGTACCTCGACGGCGTCGTCGAGATCGTCCGCTGGCACCGCGGCCGCTCGCTCTCGTACGGCGAGGGGGTCACATTCTGGGCGCTGGGTGAAATGGTCCGCCGACGAGCGGGGCTAGCCGAAATCGACGATGAGGCGACGTCCCGCGCAACGGTGACGGCGATGCTGGCGCAGTACGTCGCCGATGCGGACGAGCGGCGCTGGATGGAGCCGCGGCTTCTTGCGCTGCTGGGCCTCGAGGAGACGCCGTCGGGCGGACGCGAAGAGCTGTTCGCGGCATGGCGCACGTTCTTCGAGCGGCTCGCCGCCGACGGCACCGTCGTCATGGTCTTCGAGGACCTCCAGTGGGCCGACGACGGCCTGCTGGACTTCATCGAGCACATGCTGGACTGGAGCGGCAGCCACCCGCTGTTCGTGGTCTCACTGGCGCGTCCAGAACTGCTTGAGCGGCGGCCGGGCTGGGGGACGGACCGCCGTGGCGCCGTGGCCGTGCGGCTGGGACCGCTGCCCGATGCCGCTATGCGCGAGCTGCTGGCGGGCCTTGTGCCCGGCCTGCCGGAGGCCGCAGTTGGCCGCATTTTGGCCCGCGCCGACGGCTACCCGCTGTACGCGGTGGAGACGGTTCGAATGCTGCTGGCCGACGGGCGCCTCGAGCCGTCAGACGGCGCCTATCGGCCCGTGGGCGATCTGGGCGACATGGAGGTCCCGGGCACGCTGCACGCGCTTGTCGCGGCACGCCTCGACGCGCTGCCGCCGGCCGAGCGGACGCTTGTCCAAGTGGCATCCGTCCTTGGCCAGACGTTCACTTTGGCCTCCCTCTGCGCTGTGACCGGCGACAGCTCACCCGCGCAGGAGGCGATGCTGGCGAGCCTGCGGCGACGCGAGATCCTCGCGATCGAGACAGATCCCCGCGCACCCACGCGCGGTCAGCACGCATTCGTCCAGGCGCTGGTCCGCGAGGTGGCCTACGGGACCCTGTCGCGCCGCGAGCGGCGTGCGCGCCATCTCGCCGCTGCCCGCTACTTTGAGGGTCTGGGCGACGACGAACTCGCCGGCGTCCTCGCCACCCACTACCTGGCCGCCTATCGCGCCGCCCCGGAGGGGCCAGAAGGCGAGGCGGCGGCGGCCCAGGCCCGCGTTGCGCTGCGGGGCGCGGCCGATCGGGCCGAGTCGCTCGGCTCACTCGTCCAGGCAGCTGAGGCGCTGCGTGCCGTACTCGAGGTCACCACGGATCCTCGCGAGCGCGCGGCCACGCTCCAGCGCAAGGGCTGGAATCAGATGCTCGCCAGCCGATACGAGGAGGGCGAGCTGGCGCTTAACCAGGCGGTCGATGCGTGGACGGCGCTCGGTGACCGGGGGGCGATGTTGCACACGGTTGCGCAGATCGCTGGCTCGCAGCTGGCGAGGGCGCAGATCGGGGGGGCAAACGCCACGATCGCGGCGCACCTTGCCGAGGCAGAGGCACTCGCCGACAACCCGGACGCGGTCGAGGGATTGGCCTGGTTTGCCGAGGCGGCCGGACGGACGGCGTTTCGGTCGTCCCGCAATGAAGAGGCCATCGTCTGGTGTGACCGAGCCCTCCGGATCGCGGAGCCGAGGCGCATGGACTACGTCATCTCCATGGCGCTCATCACCAAGGCCGTTGCAATGTCGTACCTCGGCCGCATCCGGGAGGGCAACGCACTCCAGATGGGCGCGTATCTCGATGCCGGTTCGCGAGGACAACATGTCGCCCGCCTGCGGGCCGGCGTCAATCTCGCTGCGCAGGGAGTGGACGAGGACCCGCGCCGATCGCTCCAGTACACCCTTGAGGGGATCGAGGACGCCCGTCGACTGGGGTTGGGCACGTTCGCGTTCTACCACGCCACCAACCTCGCGCCTCCAGCGCGGCGTTTGGGCCTGTGGGACATGGCGCTCGCGGCCCTCACCGAAATGGAGGAAGCGGCTGGACCCGAACTGCTTGAGGTCATCGAGCAGGCGCGAGCAGAACTCCTGGTCTGGCGTGGCGTGGATCCCGGCGACGCGCCCGAGCGCATATTCGCGGCCGCTGAGGCAGCCGAGGATCCGCAGCAGATCGCCAACGGCTACTACGTCGCGATTGACGCGGCGTTCATCCGCGAGGACTACGGGGCCTGCGTTACGCTCGGGCGAAAGTTCATGACCCTCGACGCGGGCTTCGGCGGGCCTGGAGCATGCGTCCAGATCGGGCGAGCGGCGCTGGCCGCCCAGGATCTCGACCTCGCAGGGGTCGCCCAGGCCCGAGTGAGGACGATGAACAGTGCTGGTGGTGCGCTCGACAGCGACATGGCACTCCTCGAGGCGGGCATCGCGGCGCTGCACGGGGACGTTGAGGCCGCGGCGAGCGGGTACCGCGCCGCCCTCGCCGGCTACCGGGAATTCGGCCTTCGCTTCGACTTCGCCCTCGCCGTGGTGGACATGGCTGCGCTGCTGGGTTCTGACCACCCCGCCGTTCGGGCATCGGTCGCCGAGGCTCGCGAGACCCTCGTCTCACTGGGAGCCGCGCCGATTCTCGCCCGTCTCGACCGGCTGACGGCGGGCAGTGTCGCGGGCGCCAAGCCGGCAGGGCAGGCGTCCACGCCTTCATCGATCTCGGTGTAGCCCGGCCATGACCCTCCATCTCGGCCTCTACATCCCAACCTGGCCCGGCGCCGATCGGGTGCCGCCGCGCTGGGCCGACATGCGGGCGCTTGCGCTAGCGGCCGAGGACTTGGGCGTGGACAGCCTCTGGGTGGCCGATGAGTTGGGGTTCCGGGAGGGCTGGACGTTCACAGCGGCGTTGGCCGCGGCAACGTCTCGCGCCCAGGTGGGACCCCTCGTCATGTGCACCCGATACCGCAACGCGGTGCTCGTCGCCTCCATGGCGCGGGCGCTCGACGAGGTGAGCGGCGGCCGGCTGGTGCTGGGTCTGGGGCTTGGCGGCGGGGGCGGGGACGCGCGCCTGCCGGCGTTCGGCTGGGAACCGGATGCGCCGGTTGGCCGCTTTGCCGAGTCCGTAGAGATCACATCGCGCCTGCTTCGCGAGGATACCTTCGCGCACACCGGTCGCTTCGTCTCGATCGACCAACCGAAGATCGGTCCCGAGGGGCCGCAGGGCCGCGCAATCCCTGTCTGGGTCGCGGCTGGAAAGCCACGCACGATGGGCATCGCGGCGCGGTTCGCCGACGCGGTGAGCCTGTCCGAGGTGGTCACGTCGGCGGCATCGGCCACACCGCTCCTCGCAGGCGTGCGGGCCGCTTGCGGGGAGATCGGTCGCGACCCCGCGACCCTCGAGGTGACGGGCCTGGCGCGCATCGCGCCCTCGTCCGATGGGCGCCTGGAGAGCGACCGGCCGGACACCATCGCCGGGACGCCCGAGCAGGTGGCGATGCGGCTGGCCGAGATCCACGCGGCTGGCATATCGCACCTGACGTGCTTTATCGGCGACGAGGATGACGGCCACCTATACCCCGCGCTGACTGGGCGCTCGCTGGAGCGGTTTGGCGCCGTGAAGGAGGCGCTCCGCACGCTCGAGGCCCTCGGCTGAGCTCGTAGGCTCGGCGTCATGCACTCCATGACTGCCTCCAGCACGCGAGTGTTGACAGGCGCGTCGGGCGGCGCCGAAATCGTCTGTTCAGCCCCCGTTATGCAGCCAGTGCATGGGGCGTAGCCGATCGGGGTGCCCCCGGGGGACCTTGTCTGCCGCACTCCCCTGCAGCCAGCCATGGAGTGCATACGCGGCGGGTCAGACCACCAATCTAGGGCTCGGGGAGCGGCTCCAAGACTCGCGCGCCGCCGTCCGCAACCACGTTGTCCTCGCGACGCCGCGGATCAACCGGCCGCAGCAGCAGCGCGCCCAGCAGGAAGAACACCGCACCAGCGGCCATTGCCGCGCGCGGACCCGCCGCCCCCGGCAGGAACGTGAGCAGCGGTCCGCCCACGATCAGCGCCACAGGCCCCGCCGACGCCGTGGCCACGTTGCTCATACCCATGAACCGGCCCGACGCGGCTTTCGGGATGATGTCCGTCATCAGCGCCCAGTCCACCGCCAAGAACGACCCGGCGCCAACAGCCACCAGCAGGATCCCCACCATGGAGACCGCCATCACCGGCGACATCACCAGGATCACCATGCCGACGATGCCGCTCACGCAGGCCGCATAGATCACGGCCTTGCGGCCATATCGGTCTGCCAGCCGCGCCGACGGGATGGACACGACGAGGATCGACACGCCGATGAGCACGCTTGCCAGCGTCCCCCAGAGCGACTTGTCCGAGTCGTTCAGGCCCAGCGAGCGCTCCATGTACAGGACGTTGAGGTTGTAGATCACGCCCACGCCAGCGAGGATGAACAGGCGGGACGCCACCAGCCAGACGTAGCTGCGCTCGCGGAGGATGTCGGTTCCCCAGGCCTCCAAGGCAATCGCCTTCCAGGATTTGCCCTCGCGCGGCTTTGGCTTGCGGCCCTCGCGCACCCAGAAGATCGTGCCCATGGCGGTGGAGAACTCGATGATCCCCACGCCGATGGTGGGCAGCGTGAAGTCGCGCCCTAGCAGGAACCCCGAGTAGGCGAAGGCCTGGCCGCCGATGACGCCTAGCACGGTCATCACGCCCACCAGCGCGCTCGCGGTGCCCACCTGCTTGGCCGGAACGAGATCTGGGACGTACCCCTGAAACGGGCCTTGGGCAAAGTTGGAGCTGAACTGGAGCAGGATCAGGAAGGCCACGATGGCGACGAAGCTGTTGGACATCGCGATGCCGATGAGGAAGAACACGTCCAGCGTTGCGCCGATGGCGATGTACGGCTTGCGGCGGCCCCAGCGGCTCATCGTGTAGTCGCTGATGGAGCCCACGGTTGGCTGGACGATGATGGCGATCAGGACCGCGAGGATCTTGGCGACCGCCAATGCGATGCCGGTCCCCTCCTCGCCCACGATGCCGGGCATCCGCGCCTGGAGGACAACGCCGTCAAGGGCTCCCCAGATGCCGTTGATGCCCAGCCAGTAGATCGACAGCTGGAGCAGCTGCGTCCACGGCAACACGGCGGTGGGGCGGTTGGCGTCCGACTCGGGCGGTACGGTCTCCATCGCAGATCCCCTCTGCTCCATTGCCCGTTGGCGATGTCCTCCACGCTACGGCGCGCGTCAAGGGCGCCGGCGCCGGCTTTGACGTTGCGCCCGTCACGTGCAGACCGCGATCGGCGGCGGACGCACATTCGGATGAAGACTTCGTCGGCTGCGAAGCGTCAGAGGACAGATCGGGAAGAGCGAACGACCGGCGGGCTTGCGGGCGGCGACGGTTAGCGGGGCAGGAGCCTCCGGCCGTCCACCCAACCCGTCCAGCCGTTGACGGCAACGACGCGTACCCAGTCGCCGGCCTGCTCTGCGACCAGGAGGTCGAGGCCCGGAGCCAGCGTGACGACGGGCTGACGCGACGGGTCCGGGTAGTCCCAGGCTGGCATGCCCGCGGCGGGGACGCGCGCGTTGGGCGTCCAGACGGGCGCCGCGGGGGTCACGAGCTGAGGCGCGACGGGTGCCGGTTGGGGGATTGGTTCGGCAACCGGTGCAACTTGGACCGCCGGCTCAGGCGCCGGCTGCGGGGCAGGCTGCACGACAGGCGCGGGCTCCACCGCCGGGGCAGGCGTCGGGGCCGGCTCGGGTGCGAGCTGGGCGACCGGAGCGGGCTGGCCCCAACCGGGGATCGCAGCGGTCGGCTGGCCCGGCGCTGGCGCGGGCTGGGCAGCGGGCGCTGATTGCGCGGCGGGCGCAGCTTGGCCCCAACCGGACGTGGCGACGGGCGCCGCGACGGCCGCTGGCACCGCTACGGTCCCCGGTGCAGCGCCCCAAACGGGCGCAGCCGCACCCGGCACGCCAGCCGCGAACCCGCCCACTGCGGGCATCGCGTCAAGCTGAGCCTTCAGCTGCCGCACATGGTCCGCACGTTGGGAAACCTCGGGCGCATCCTCGGAGCCTAGGCGGCTCATCGCCATCGCCAACTGGATCTGTTCCCGCTGGATCTGGCCCTTGAGCTTGCCGGCCATCGGCCCCTTCGCCCGCTTCGCTGCCCCACGCGCCTTTCGGCGCGCAAGGAGCCCGCCAAGCTCGGCGAGATCAGCAGTCGTGATCGAGCCGTCGTCGTTGAAGGTCTGGGTGAGGGAGCCAAACCAAGCCTGCTCGCGGCGGCGAGCCAGCCGGATGAGGATCACGAGGCCCACGAGCATCGGCACACCCTTGACGGTGGCCATCACATAGAAGCCGACGATGCCGTCACCGCCGATGCCGGAGAAGATGGGCGAGTTCCACAAGAAGTGGGCCGCAACGCCACAAGCCGCGAGCCCGACGCCCACAAGCAGGCGCCGCATCCACGGCTGGTCCGTGCGAATGGTGTAGTAGGCGATGCCCATGCCGGACAGGCCGGTGTACAGGAAGTGGCTGTAGGGGCCAGCGCCCAGGATCCGAATCAGGAACATCTGGAACAGGCTGCCGTATGAGCCAGATTCGCCAAAGGCCCGGACGAAGTAGAAGACGTCCTCAACCAGCAGGAAGCCGATGCCCACCATGGCGCCCCAGATGAATCCGTCGAGCATGTCGTCCATCTCGGGCCGGGCCAGCGACACGAGCAGGATCACGCCCAGGGCTTTGAAACCCTCTTCGACAAAGGGCGCCGTGAGCGCAGGGCTCCAGGTCTGGGTGAAGTTCGTGTCGCCCGTCAGCTTGTAGATGATCTCCGCGAGCGGCGTATTGGTGTACATCGACAGCGCCGTGGCAGCAATCCCGCCCCAGGCCACGGCGGCGACGAGGATGCTCACGGGCTCGCGCTCGTAGGTGTCAATGAGGTAGATCACCGCAATGACGGGGATCGCGTAGGGGGTCAGCATCATGACCGTTGTCAGCCAGGCATTGGGCACGGCCGACAGCATCTGGAGCTGCTGCGACAGGAAGTCCAGCCCGGTCAGCACGAGCGTGGCGACAAACAGCCAGAACGCGGGCTGGTGGCGCTGGATGAACGAGGTCTGGTAGCCCCAGCGGGTCGAGGGCCCGGCGTCAAACAGGTTCGGAAGCGTGCTCATCTGTCAGCCCCCGATCTGGACGGAGTTGATGAAGTCGTTGAGGTCGCCGCTGACATCCTTGAGCGACCCCGATGGACCAAACATGTCGAGCAGGGCAGCCTTGCCACCCTTGACGAGGGCCACGATGCCGCCGTCCACCTGCTTGCCCTCGATGGTGCCGGTGTAGTTGAGGACCGCACCGTCGAAGTCGTTGATGGCGCCGATCTGCGGGTCTTCGCCGGTGAACTGGCCCTCCTTGAACCAAGCGTCGCGGTACTGGGTGGCCAGGCTCACGGCCTTGTCCTTCCAGGCGATGCCGCCGGCGATGATGATGACGCTGCCCTTGGAGAACCCGGTCATGCCGGAGTCCTGGCCCACGACGGACCAGCCGTTGGGCGGCCTGACGGTGACGCCGTTGCCGATGTCCACGGCATCCCCCGCGGCGACAGGCCCGGGGTTGGCCGGGTTGGCGGGGGTGCCGGGCTGGGCCGGATTCTGCGGGGCCGCGGGTCCGGTGTTCACCGTCTGCGGGTTGCCGGGGAGCGGGATGGCCGCGTTGATGACGTTGGCGCTGAACAGGACGCCCAGCATGATGGCGACCGCAGCGATGCTCGTCCGCAAACCGTGGGTGCCCGAGGCTGCCTCAGCAGCGGCGCCGAACGCCCGGATCTTGGCCTTGGCCGGGACCCAGGGGATGGGCGGCGGCGTGGGGGCGCCGGTGGGGGCGCCGGTGCCGGGGACCGTGGGCGCGCCCCAGAGCGGGGCGGCGGGCGCTGCCGGGGCGGGCGCCGGGGCTTGCGGGG
>JANYAA010000169.1 GCA_025355255.1 Chloroflexota bacterium
CTGCTGGGCGGCCTGCGCGCCGCGGCGCAGGTGGTCTCCTACGAGATCCCGCTCACGCTGAGCGTGGTGGGCCTGATCCTTTTGGCCGGCACCCTGAGCGTTGACCAGCTCGCCGCCAACCAGGCCGGCTGGTTCACCAACTGGTACGTCTTCCGCCAGCCGCTCGGCGCGCTGATCTTCTTCATTGCCGCCACCGCGGAGGCAAACCGCACGCCGTTCGACCTTACGGAGGCAGACTCCGAGATCGTCGCGGGCTTCGCCACCGAGTACTCGGGCATGCGGTTCGGCTTCCTCTTCTTCGCCGAGTACGTGAACGTGTTCATCATCTCGGCGCTGCTCACAACCTTCTTCTTCGGCGCCTGGAACGCCCCCTTCCCCTTCCCGCACCTCACGGTCGCGCTGGACCCGGGGTCGCTGGGGATCCTGCTGCCGATCGCCATCGCGGTGGGCCCGCTTCTGGTGACCGTCGCGCTGGCCGTGCCGTTCTGGCTGATCCGGACCAAGGCACCGGCGTGGCAAGCGCTCCTTGCGGGCTTTGCGCTCGCCAACCTGCTGGCGTTTGGCGCCATCGGCCTGCTGACCTACATCAGCTGGGATTGGGTTGCCGGGATGATCTGGTTCTTCGTGAAGTCGTTCGCGTTCGTCTTCGTCTTCGTCTGGATGCGCGGCACGTTCCCGCGCGTCCGCGTTGACCAGCTGATGGGCTTCGCCTGGAAGTGGCTCCTGCCCGCCTCGCTGCTGAACCTGTTTGTGACAGCGCTGGCCATCATCGTGGTGAAGTCCCTGTGAGCGTCCGATGAGCACCGTACCCGGCATGGGCCTCCTCCGCGGCATGGGCTTGACCCTCACGCGGTTCTTCCAGCCCAAGGCCACCATCAAGTGGCCCGAGCAGCAGGCAGACGTCGCGCCGCGCTTCCGCGGCCGCCTCCAGCTCTTGTACGACGAGAACGGCTCGCTCAAGTGCGAGACCTGCTTCCAGTGCGCCCAGGCCTGCCCGGTCGAGTGCATCGACATGGGCGGCATCGACACCCGCGGGCGCTTCCACGTCCACTGGGGCGCGGCCGAGACCTACGGCGAGCGTCGTGAGGAATCGGCCCTGCGCCGGTCCGGCCGCCCGGTTGCCGACGAGGCGTTCACGCGCTTCGAGGCGCTCGACATGAGCGCCGTTGACGACATCCTCGCCGCTCACGATGACAACCCGCGCGAGCTCCTCGCCATCCTCGAGGAGGTCCAGCGCGTCTACGGCTATCTGCCGGTTGCGACGCTCAAGCACATCTCCCGCACCACCGGCGCCTGGTACGCCTTCGTGTACGGCACGGCCACCAGCTATCGCCACTTCCGGTTTGAGCCGCCCACCGTCGCCACGGCAGCGCCCGCTGGCGAGGGCCAGAAGGTGGTCGAGGCGAGCTACCTCGCCGCGCTGGACTCGGCGCTGCGCTTTGACGGGACGGCCGCCCGATGAGCTTCCTCCAAACCCCCGCCGAGTGGCCGCAGGTCCTCACGGGCCGCGCCGCCGCGATTGCCGCCGATCCGTTCAGCCTTGACGCTGCCGTTGGCGCTGGCGCGTTTGCCGCGCTGAAGAAGGCTGCGAGCCTCGGCGCCTCGGACACCATCAACCTCGTCGCAGCCGCCGGTCTTCGCGGCCGTGGCGGGGCCGGCTTCCCGGCCGCCGACAAGTGGCGCATGGCCGCAGGGGTTGACGCCGACCAGCGCTACATGATCGCCAACGGCTATGGCGCAGACCCGGGCTCCCACACGGATGCCTCGCTGCTGGCGGCAGACCCTTGGGCCGTGCTGGAGGGCATGGCGATTGCCGCGCTGGCGATCGGCGCCACCGAAGCGATCCTCGTGGTCCGCGCAGACGACTCCGCGCTGGTCACCAAGCTTGAGGGCGCTGTCCTCGCCGCCGAGGAGGCGGGCTTCCTGGGCGATGACGCCGCCGGCTCCCGTCGCCGTGTGACCGTGACGGTCCGGGCGCTGCAGGGTGCGTACATGCTGGGTGAGGAAACAGCCCTCATCAAGGCGCTCGAGGGCCGCCGCGCGCAGCCCGACCAGCGCCCGCCGTATCCGGCCCAGCGCGGACTGTTTGACCGGCCCACCGTCGTCAACAACGTCCAGACGCTTGCGGCGGTCCCCTGGATCGTCGCCAACGGCGCCGAAGCGTTCGCCAAGATCGGCGCAAGCGCATGCCCCGGCACCGTGCTCGTCCAGCTCCGGGGCCCCGCGGGCGGCGGCGTCGCCGAGATCCCCACCGGCACCGCGCTGCGGACGCTCGTGGACCTCGCGGGCGGCGCCGGCAGCCACGGGCTCAAGGCGCTGCTCGTTGGCGGCCCCACCGGGGGCATCCTGCCGGCCGAGGCGCTCG
>JANYAA010000239.1 GCA_025355255.1 Chloroflexota bacterium
CGCGATCACGGCCGTCCCCACGCAGACAAGCGGCCACGTCCCGGAGGATTCCATACATCGATCCCGCAGGCTCCTGGTCTCGGCCGCGCTGATCGCCGGAGTGGCGCTGTCGGCCAGCCCGGTCGCGGCGGCGACGAGCGCGACCTGCCAGCTCACCGGCACCGCATCCGCCTCGCTCTTCCCCCAGGTGTCGATGTCCGGGACGGCCAAGGCTGTCACCGGCAAGGAGTCCGGCAAATGGAGTGCGGTCTTCAGCCAGGACATCGGCGCGATCACCAGCGGCACCTTCACGCTGAAGAGCAAGGCGCGATCCGCCAGCCTCGCCATCACCGGTGGTACGTTCGGCCCGTCAGCCGGCACCTGCGCGCGGACGACGATTCCGGTCCACGGCGTGCTGGCCGGTGGGGGGTCCTTTGACGTCACCCTCACGCGCACCGGTTCGCTTGTGAACGGCTCGTGCGTGGTCTCGTCCTCGACGGTGGTCGGGAGCACCTCGGTCGTCTACCCCTGATCGGCGCGCCTGCTCGCCACGACCTCGCGGCGGACGCCCGTGAGATGCGGGTTCGAGCCCTAGCCAAGCGGGCTTTCATTTGCCGCTGACGCTGAAGGTCTATCAGCCAATCCTGCCGCTACACCTTCGATGACGCCAAGTGCGGCAGAGTGGTATCCAATGGTGTGTGTGAGCGGCAGCGCTTGACGCGTAGGAGTGGTATCCTGCCGTCGTGGACCCCTACCGCCCCAGGCTCGTCGACAGCCTGATCGACACGCTGCTCGCGGAGCTGCCCGCGATCTTCGTCACCGGTCCGCGGGCGACGGGCAAGACCACCACGGCCGCGCGGCGCGCCGCGACGGTCGTCCGCCTCGACCGCGAGGCCGAGGCCGTCGCGTTCCGCGCCGACCCGGACGCCGCGATGCGCGGCATGGCCGAGCCCGTGCTGCTCGACGAGTGGCAGCTGGTCCCGGGCGTGCTCGGCGCCGTCAAGCGCGCCGTCGACGCCGACCCACGCCCGGGGCGGTACCTCGTCACGGGCTCCGTCCGCGGGGGCGTCGACGGCGACCTCTGGCCCGGCACGGGCCGGCTGACGCGGGTGCCGATGTTCGGCATGACCGTCCGCGAGCAGGCGGGCCAGGGATCGGCCGCGCCGTTCCTCGACCGCGTGGCCGCCGGGGCCGACCTCGCCCCCGCGTCGGACACGCCCGACCTGCGCGGGTACGTGGAGCTCGCGCTCCGGGGCGGCTTCCCGGAGCCGGCGCTGCGCCTGGGCGAGCTCGGCCGGCGCCACTGGCTCGAGAGCTACGTGGAGCACCTGCTCACCCGCGACGCCGAGGAGGTCGACGGCGGCCGGGACCCGGCCCGCCTGCGCCGCTACCTCGAGGCCTACGCGCTCAACACGGCGGGGATCGTCGAGGAGCGGACGCTGTTCGAGGCGGCGGGCATCAACCGCAGGACCGCCCAGGCCTACGAGCGGCTGCTGTCGAACCTGCTCGTCGTCGAGGCCCTGCCGGCGTGGACGTCGAACCGGCTCAAGCGCCTCGTGCTCATGCCCAAGCGCCACCTGGTCGAGCCCGCCCTCGTGGGGGCGGCCCTCGGGCTCGACGCCGCGCTCGTGCTCCGCAGCGGCGACCTGCTGGGCCGGCTGCTCGACACGTTCGTCGTCTCGCAGCTCCGGGCCGAGCTGGCCGTCTCGGCGGTCCGCCCGCGGCTCTCCCACGTCCGCCAGCAGCAGGGCCGGTTCGAGGTCGACATCCTCGCCGAGCTCGCGGGCGGCCGCCTCGTGGCGATGGAGGTCAAGGCCGACGCGGCCCCGGGACCGGACGCCGCCCGCCACCTCGCCGGGCTCCGCGACCGCTACGACGCCGAGTTCGCCGCCGGCATCGTGTTCCACACCGGACCCCGCACGTACCGCCTCGGCGACCGGCTCGCGGCCGTGCCGATCTCGGCTCTCTGGGGCTGACGCCGGCCCGGCAACCTGGACCGGCAGGGGCCACCGGGGCGGGACATTGAGGTCGGTGCCGGAGGCTTGAGGCCTCTCGCCCCGACCACAACCATGACATCGGCGGAAGGCGCGAACGTCGCCGACTCCAGCGCAGAGAGCCCCGGGCCTCTGGGCGTGCGCCGACCACGTGTAGCGCACCTCCCTCCACCCCAGCGCGGCGAAGTCCGACGACATCGCGGTCGCGAGCGACTTGCGGGCTCCGGGGTCGGCGTCCGCCACAGGGCCGGGAGATCGCGCACATAGGCGGCCACCTCCGCGTCCGACAGGCGCGCCCCGGTGTCGAGCCGCGCCGCGGCTTCCGCGTCCAGCCGCGCCATCGTCGACTGCCACGCCGCCACGTCCCGGTCACGCGCGATCCGGGCAAGGGTTGTCTCGTCGATCCTCGGGGCCTCGGCGACGCATGCCGCAAGCACGGTCGCGATCAGCTCGTCGGACGCGGCGGCGACGCGGGCCAGGACCGGGCCGGTTGCGTGATCGGGGCGTGGGTCCGGGCGCATCCCCGGCGCGGTCTTGCCCACCCCCGATGACTGCATCACGTCCTTGAGGTGGCGGTGCGCTCGAAATCGGATCTCCACGTCCACCGCGGCGTTGGCGATGGTGCTCGTCACGGGCTGCGCCGATGCCTGGGCCCCGGCGCCCTCCGTGTCGGACTCCGACCTCGCGCGCTGCGCCAGGCCGGAGAGTGCCTGCCGTTGCACCGCGGCAACACAATCGCCGGATGGCGGGGCGTACGTGCCTTGCGGCCCTCGACGGAGTGCCGGACACAGGGTTTCACTCTGCCCAACACTCATGGGGGGCGTTTGACGCGCGGTCCACCAACCCTGGTCGCCGGGGCCGCGCGGAGCCAATGGCGAGACCGACCTGTGTGACGGTCCGCTGCGTCCCCGGACCGAGGGAGGTCTCGACGCAATGAGGCGACCGATCTGGCTCGCCGCCATCCTCGCGGTGGCGATCGCATTCCCCGCCAGCGCCATGGCGACCACGTCGCCGACGTGGAACCTCAACGGCACGTACACGGTCAACTTCACCGAGACCGCGGGTCCCGACGCCCCCGGCCCCTACCCCTACTCGGTCGTCATCGCCACGACGAGCGACTCCACGGGCGCCGTCACGGGCACCGGGACATACCTGAACGATGGCGTGACGACCGTCGGGATCACGGGCCAGGTCACCGGCTGGAACGTTGCCCTGACGCTCGCCTACGGCAGCCCCTACCTCGACTCCAACCCGTTCGAGCTCGTCGGCACGATCGACCAGCAGGGCGGCATGTCGGGCACGGCCACGGACGCGCACCACCGCGCCTTCACGTGGGCGACCTCGTCGGGCACCGTCGGGCTCTATACCGACAAGTGCGACTACGGGACGTACCCGGGGTACACCCAGGTCTGGCACGGCTTCGCGCGGGCGACGGGCGAGACGGTCACGACCACCGCCCTCCCGGCCTCAGGCTCGGTCTTCATCGAGGCCTCTGGCACCTACTTCGCCGGCGGCAGCGGCAGCTACGACATCCAGGCCGACGCCGAGTACAGCCAGGACGCCTCCCAGCGGGCCAGCAGCGCGCCCTGGACGGACCTGGTCAACGGGTACGAGTCCTCGGAGACGGGCCTGCTCGACCTCAAGGTCGACGGCGCCTTCGTCGACTGGGGCGCCTACAACGCCGGCCACCGCTACACGCTCGCCGTCACCCCGTCGGGCAGCCCGCTCACGATCGGCGCGAACATCTACGACTCCTACCCGCCCAACAACACCGGCGGCCTGTGCGTCGCGGCCTACGCCGACGTCACCGCGCCCGGCATCGCGCTCGTCTCGGCGCTGCCGGCCGCGAACGGCGCGGGCTGGAACAACGCCGCCGTCACCGTGACCTGGTCCTGCACGGACACCGGGTCCGGCGTGGTCGACGCGACCGTCACCAAGACGCTCTCCGAGGGCGCCGCCCAGAGCGCGACCGGCACCTGCGCCGACAAGGCGGGCAACACGGTGTCCAACACGCAGTCCCCGTTCAACATCGACCTGACAGCCCCGGGCGTCACCTGGAACGGCTCCATCGCGAACGGCGCTACGTTCGCCTTCGGCTCCGTCCCGGCGTCCCCGTCGTGCACCGCGACGGACGCCCTCTCCGGGCCGGGCGCGTGCACCGTCATCGGCTGGAGCGACGCTGTCGGCGCCCACACCCTGTCCGCCACCGCGTACGACGTCGCGGGCAACAGCACGACCGAGACCCGTGCGTACACGGTCGGCGCGTGGACGCTCAAGGGCTTCTACCAGCCGGTCGACATGAACGGCGTGTGGAACGTCATCAAGGGCGGCCAGACCGTCCCCCTCAAGTTCGAGGTCTTCGCCGGCTCGACCGAGCTGACCAGCACCTCCGAGATCAAGTCCTTCACCACCGCCGTCATCGCGTGCGGTGCCCCGAGTGCGACCGCCGACGAGGTCGAGGTCACCACGACCGGCGGCACCAGCCTCCGGTACGACGCCACGTCCGGCCAGTTCATCCAGAACTGGCAGACCCCGAAAGGCGCGGGCATCTGCTACCGCGCCACCATGACCACCCAGGACGGCAGCTCGCTCGTCGCGCTCTTCAAGACGAAGTAGCCGGCGGGCGGTAACGACCAGGCAAGGAGGAGCCCCGACCTGTCGGACGGGGCTCCTTCTGCAACACCCCCCACCGACTCATCCCCCGGAGCCGTGGCTGAATCCGCTCGACCGCCGGCACCGGCACCCGCTGCCCGCGAGAACCTGGACCGCAACGACCACGCCCCGTTGACGGGTGGCCGCGGAGCAGCCGGATCGGCGTCCGACCCCTGGGCCGTCCCGCCTCGAGTCGGACGTCGACGCGGAGGCGGACGCCCAGGACGCTCGGGCATCGAACTGCCTGTCACCTCCCACGCGGACTTCGGGCCGACCTCGATCCGGTGGGGCACGATCAGGCCAGCACATTCCGGGTCAACCCGCCTGACCCAAGGTCGAGGGCCGCGGGCCCTGTCCATATTCGGCGGTTTGGGCCATGCCGGGCGTCGTGGCCATGCGTGGAAGCCCCTTCGCTGCGGGCGTCCAGCCAGTTGCGCGACTCGCGAGAATCCGGTCGAGAAACGCCGCAGCGAGGGAGCCGGAATGTCCGCCCAGCCGCCCAGCCGCCCAAACGAAGCGCAGCGCGCCCTCGTGCTGCACGACCGCCCGATCGTCGTCGACCTCATCGGGCTGACGCTCAACCACGGCGTCTTCCAGGTCCGGGCGGCGCGCGACCTCGCGGAGGCGTCGGCGATCCTTGTCGAGTGGCGCCCGAATCTCGCCATCGTGGACATGGACCACGACGACAGCGCTTCGCTCCTCGAGCGGCTGGGCGCCGATCGTTGGTCGAGGGAGACGACGGCGGTCATCGGCCTGACCCGGCGCGGGGACCTCCAGGCCAAGATGCGCGCGTTCGACCTGGGCGTGGACGACATCCTGACGATGCCCTTCTCGCCCGAGGAGCTGCTCGCGCGCGCGGTCGCCCTCATCCGCCGAGCCTCCGGCGCTGGCGGCCCGGTCATCCCGGCGATCCGGATCGGCGAGCTGGAGGTCGACATCCTCAGCCGCCAGGTGCGGACCGGGGACTCGGCCATCTTCCTCTCCGGCATCGAGCAGGGCCTCCTGTATCTGCTCGCCAGCCGGGCGGGCCGGGTCGTGACGAGCGGCGAGATCCTCGACGCGGTCTGGGGCGCCGACCTGGTCGGCGAGAGCGCCACCGTCGACCGGCACGTCCGCGGCCTGCGGGTCAAGCTCCAGGGCGACCACCGCCATCCGCAGCTCATCGCGAGGTTTCCTGGCGGGTACCGGTTCACCCCGGCCCCCACGGGCGCGGGCTGGGACGGCGCGCCGCGGGACGCCCGGACGGACTGGCGCGCGGAGCGGGAGGCGGGAGGCGCCCCGCCGCCCGCCCCGGCCAGGGGATGGATGCAAATCTGCCAACTTCCCAATGGAGAGGTCGCCGCGCCGTCAACCCGAACGACGCCCGGCTCGTTACGGTGTAACGGTGACCACAGAGAACATGCCAGCCTTGAAGTGCCCAGGGATGTTGCACACGAAGAGATAGGAGCCGGGCCGCGTCAGGTCGACGGTTCGCGTCTGTGTGCCCCCGGGATCGATGTTGGCTCCGTCGCTGACGAGCTTGATGCCCGGACCGTCTTCGATGATGTTGCCGTTCTTGTCCACCGGGTACCCCGATGGCGGGAGGTCGCTCTTGAAGACCAACAGCTCGTGCTGGATGGTCCCGAAGTTCCCGGTCTCAACGATCACCGAACCAGCCTTGAGCGTTGTCGCTGCGGCGATGTGCCACTCGCTCAGCGCGGCGGGAGCATAGGCCTGTTGCTCAGACGGGGACGTCACGGTGACAACCCGGTACATGCCCGCCTTGAAGTGCCCGGGCATGTTGCAGACGAAGAGATAGGTCCCGGGCTCGGTGAGATCGACGACTCGTGCCTGCGACTGCCCAGGAGGAATCACACTGCCGCGGCTGACGAGCGTGATCCCCGGCCCGTCCTCGATGATCGTTCCCTTGCTGTCAACCGGGTAGGAGGTCGGGGGGAGGTCGCTTCTGAAGACCAGCAGCTCGTGCGGCATCGTGCCGATGTTCGTGATCCCGAAGTTCACCTGGCCGGTCAGCATGGACGTCGGGAGCCCGACGCTCCACTCGCTCAGGTAGATCGCCACCCCGGAGGCCGGTACCCCGATCGGCTTGGCGCTCGGACCGGCCGAGGCGGCAGCCGAGGGCGCAGCGGTGTCTGCCGGCGAAGCGGCAGCCGAGGGCGCAGCGGCAGCCGAGGGCGTAGCACTCTGCCCGGACCCGGCCGATGGCGACACGACGGGGGTCGACGAGTCGATCGGAAACGACCAATTGGGCGCAGGCGAGCTGCTCGTGCAGCCGCTGAGGATTGCGGCCATGGTTCCTAGGAGAACCGCCGTCCGACGATTGAGACCGAGTCGGTCCATGACTACCTCACCCGCGAAGGCCGCGGGATGGGACGCCCTCGGCTGGCTCCATTATGTCCCCAATCGGAGGAGTCGACTCTGCAAGCTGCCCGCCTTCGGGTTCGCCCCCGCCCCTGCCGGCTCGGCCAACCCCGCGGCGTCCCAGGCTGCTGCCGCGGTCTCCGCTCGCACCGAGCATCGTGATGATGACGGAGAAGGGCGCCATCTCTTCTGGGCCGGACGCTCCGTCAGGCTTCCGCCTGAACCTCCGGCTCAGGTGCGCAATCGGGGCTGGGCGGATCAATCGCTTAGACTTGCCCCGTGAAGGTCGAGCAGGGCATCCGGGCATGGAGGGGACGGTCAGCGCGGGATCCCGCCCGCCTGAGTGAACCGTCGAGCGTTCCGCAACGCATGAGTAGATGAGCGACGATCGCCCCTCGCCGACGACCCTGCCAGACGATCCGACGGACGTGTCCGACGAGAGCCTTCTGGCCGGGCTGGTGGCCGGGCGGCTCAACGCGTTAGACACCTTCTACGAGCGCTACCGCACCATGGCCTATGGAATCGCACGCCGCATCACCGCCGACGACGCCTTGGCGGAAGACGTCGTCCAAGAATCGTTTCTCGGCGCGTGGCGGAGCGCCCATGCCTACGTGGCCGGCCGGGGCAGCGTTCGAGGATGGCTGCTGGCGAACCGTGTCCACGGCACGATGGTGGACGATCGCCAGCAG
>JANYAA010000350.1 GCA_025355255.1 Chloroflexota bacterium
ACCGCTCCCGGCACGCACTGGCGCTTCGGTCACGCGGGCGCACCCTTTTGCCGTGATGTAGCCGGTCGGGAATTCGCGGAGGCATCGGCGCGACGCCCCGCCACCGCAGCCGGCCGATCGGCCCACCCGCCCGGACGCGTCAGCCAGGCGTACCAGCAGAGGACGCCCAGCGAGCCGAGGAACCCGGCGAGCAGGTCGGTTGGAAAGTGCTCGTTCAGGGCCAGCCGCCCGATGCCGACGAGGACCACCTCAATGGCCACAAGCACGGCAAACCCAAGGCGGAGCCACAGCCGGTGGGCGCTGCGCCACATGCGCACGACCAGCATGCCGAGGATCGTCATGGCCTCCAGGACATGGCCCGAGGGATAGCTGTACACGACGCCCGGGATGCCGTCGCCGCTGCCCGATGGGCGGACCCTGCCGGTGAGCTGCTTGACCCCCTCGCTGCCCGCAGTAACCGCCGCGAGCATCAAGGCGACCAGCACCGCCTCGCGGTAGCGCTTTGCGCGAATGAGCCACAGGATCAGCCCGATGGCGATGGCGATCAGCGGGAAGTTGGCGGTCTGCGAAATGAACTCCCAGAACCCGGGCACCCCGTTGAGCGTGCGTGCGGCTGCCAGCAGCGGCGCGTCAAACGGGAACACGACATGGCTGCCAATCGCAACCGTCAAGGCGGCGAAGGCCAGAAGGCTCGCGGTGCCGAGCCAACGAAGGCTGAGGCCCCAGCGTCCACTCGGCGGCCGCTCCCCGCCATCCTGGGTCTCGGCCGCGGGGGCTGTGACGGCGGCTGGCGCGTCGCCCTCGACGCTGCCCGGAAACACGGTCCCGGGCGGGGAGCCGGCCAGGATGTCGCGATCAAGCCCCAGCCTGAGCCCGTAGAGCAGGTCCCACTCCTCGGCGGGCACCTCGAGGGCCAGGAGCCGCGTGTCGATATCGGAGAACGCTCCTCGCCCTTCACGAAGACCAAGACCCTTTGGCGTCGCCGCCGTCGTCGCAAGCTGTTTCAAGAGGTCCTCCACTTCCTGCGCCTCGGCGCTTGTCGTCAGGCGGGATGTCGTTGCGGTGAGGCGGCTCAACACCGCGATGCGAGCTCGGATTCGCCCGCGGGGGGTGCTCGAGATGGCGATGTCCGAGGGGTACACGCCAACCCGGATGTCCTGCCCGCTCAGTTCAATCAAGCGGTCAGGCCGCAGCTTGCGGACGTTGCTCCCGGCCACGGCGGTCAGGATTCGGGCTGGCAGGGTGAGCACCCAGGGCGCCGCGGCAGCCGTCGTGGGCAGGCCCGCGCTCGCCAGCGCGTCGCCAAGCGTGTCCACCAACTGGTCGTACCCGCCCGCCTCCATCACGATGGGCACGTGGACGTCTTTCCAGCCGTGGCGCGCGCTGCGGATCTTGCGCACAACGCCCACGCCCGCGAGAAAGATCATGATCCCGGCGATCACAGGCGCAAGTACGTAGCCGCGCAGGGGTTCAATCAGGGCTGCGGCACCGCCAGGCCGCTCCCCTTCGGCCGGCACGAGGTACCCCGCGATGCCCACAGCCGGGGGCAGCAGGATGGCGGCGCCGACAAGGAACGTCGCCAACCACACATGGTCGATGAACGGCGGGTGCGGTGTGGCGTCATAAATCCACGATGCAATCCCGGGAATGATCAGGCTGAGCACCACGATCAGCCACAAGAACGACCCGGCCATCATCAGGACAAGGAAGATCTGGTGGGAGCGCGGCACGCGGCCAAACAGCAGGCTGCTTGCCCAGCTCAGAGCGCTGGTCAGAAGGTCGCCCGCGAACCGGCCGACCAGCCCGAAGCCGGACAGGAGCATGGTCATGGCTGCACCCTGCGGCGTGCGGTAGGCCGTTCCGGCGTGGCGATTGGCAAGTGGCGCTCCTCAGGACAGGTCGGGAGGCGAACGCAGCCAGACCCGGGCTGAGCATGCACGAGGGCCTGCCGGCGGTCATGACGGCCCTTCATCCCGCGGCGAGGACGTCCTGCCAGGCGCGAAGCTCATGGTTCAGGGAGGGTGCTCCCACGAGCGGCGCCCCAGAAAGCTCGAGCCCAGCGGGCACGAGGATGAATGGGTCGGTCTGCCAGCCGCCGAGACCCCCGTGGGAGCCGATGAGCTCCTCGAGGCCAGTCACCTCGCCCGTCACAGGGTCCAAGGCACCAAGCAGCACGAGGTCGCCGCACGTCGAGAACCCGCTGAGACGCCGGATGGCGTCGGCCGCCAGCGGCCCGTAGGCCTCGAGCGGATCCGTGCCCTCAAGCTGGCCGGTAGCCAGATCCAGCCGGCTCGACGCCCCGAGGACCACCGGGTGACCCTCGGCGGAGTGGACAATGACCGCTCCGATCCCCGGGTGTTGCCGCAGACCGTCGATGAGCCGCGGCCAGCGCGCCCCGACCGCAGCATCGGTCGCCTGGCCCGGCAGGTCCGGGAAGTAGATGTGGGCAAGGTTGCCCGATGCGGCTGCAACCACGTCCGGCGGCGCCTCTTCGGGCCCGGGGCCCGAGCCGCCGCCGGACCGCGGCGTCGAGGCGGCCGGGTCAGCGCCGGACCGTCCAAGCCCGGACGATCGCCCGAACTCCGCCGCCATGCGATTGCCGATGCCCTCCGACTCGGCCTCGCCGGTGGTGCCCGCCACGATGGCATCGTCCGAGAGGAACGTCGCGATAACGTCCTCCAGCGTTGCGCCGTGCTGCTGGCGGAATGTGGCGCCAAGGGCCTGGCCGTGGTCTGAGAGGACCACCATCCGGTAGGGCCGCCAGGTGTGGCGGGCCGCCTTGCCCAGCGAGCCGATTGCCCGATCGATGCCCGCCAGCGCGTCTATCGACTCCATCCGCTCGGGACCGCAGTGGTGCGATACAGCGTCGTACCCGGTGTAGTCCACGTAGATCGTGCG
>JANYAA010000314.1 GCA_025355255.1 Chloroflexota bacterium
ATCAGCGCGAAGGCGCCAATCTTGGGGCCAACCGACAGGTAGCCGGTGACGGGCGTCGGGGAGCCCTGGTAGGCGTCGGGTGTCCAGTAGTGGAACGGCACCGCCGCGATCTTGAACGCGACACCCGTGGTCAGGAACGCGAGGCCCATGCCCAGCGCGGGTGAAAGCGCGGCCTTGGCGGCGACGATCTGCGTCAGCGCGGACGCCACGCCGTCGATGCGGGTGGTGCCCGTAAGACCCCAGACAAACGCCAGCCCGAACAGGAAGATTGCGCTGGAGAACGAGCCAAGCAGGAAGTACTTGATTGCGCCCTCGGTGGAGAAGCCGTCGTTCTTGTGAAAGCCCGCAAGCACGTAGCCCGGCAGCACCATCAGCTCAAGGCCCAGGAACAGGACCAGCAGGTCGGCGGAGGCCGCGATCAGCATGGCGCCCGACATCGCGAACACCAGCACGGCCGCAAACTCGGCCACCGGCAGCCCGCGCTCCTCGAGGTAGTCCGGTGCGAACGCGGTGGTGAGCGCGACGATGGAGATGAACAGCACGTCGAGGAACGTCGTCAGGGCGTCCACACGGTAGGCGCCGTTGAACGCGGTGGCGCCGCTCTGGCCGGTCAGGACCACCAGCAGGGCCGTCACGGCGAGGCCGATGAAGGCCGCGGCCAGGGCAGGCACCTTCCGGCCGGGCAGCGCGAAGTCCACAAGGATGATCGCCGCGGCGGTGAGGACCGCGGCGATGAACGGGGCGAGGGTGACGGCGTCGGCGAAGCTCACTGAGGTTTCTCCTACCGCCACACGGTCAGGGCAATCGGGGCCACTTGGCCAACCGCGCTGAGCATCGCCTGCACGGAGCCCTGGATGAGGTTGAGGATCAGACCCGGGAAGAGGCCGAAGATCACCACCAGCGCGCCGAGCGGCACGAGCGTCATCGCCTCAATCGGCTTCAAGTCGGTCAGGTGGTGGCCGAGGCCCTTGAGGAAGTCCGACAGTTCGCCAAACGCCAGGCGCTGGAACATCCAGAGCAGGTAGCCCGCCGCCAGGATCATCACGAACGTGGCCACCGCCGCAGCCGCGGGGATGGCTTTAAACGTTCCCACGAGCGTAAGGAACTCACCCACGAACCCAGACAGCCCAGGCAGACCCACCGAGGCGAAGATGAAGAACCCGAAGGCCGCTGCGTACACCGGGACCACAGCGCCGAGGCCGCCCATCTTGGCGATGGTGCGGTCGTGTGTGCGCTCGTAGATCACGCCGACAAGAAGGAATAGGGCGCCGGTGATGAGGCCGTGGCTGACCATCTGGAGGATGGCGCCCTGCAGGCCCTGCTCCTGGAACACGAAGATGCCCAGGGTCACGAAGCCCATGTGGCTGACCGACGAGTAGGCGACAAGCTTCTTGAGGTCCGGCTGGACGAGCGCCACGATGGCACCATAGATGATGCCGATGAGGCTCAGGACGATGATCACCGGGGCCCACGTGTGGGCTGCCTCGGGGAACAGCGGGATGGCGAAGCGGATGAAGCCGTAGCCGCCGAGCTTGAGCAGGACGCCGGCCAGGATCACGGAACCCGCCGTGGGCGCCTCGACGTGCGCGTCGGGCAGCCACGTGTGGAAGGGGAACATCGGCACCTTGATCGCGAACGCCAGCGCGAATGCGCCAAAGGCGAAGAACCCGAAGGTCCCGTTGAGGTGGCCCTGCGCGGCGAAGGCGATGAGCGCCTGGACGCTGAACGCCCCTTCCCAGCTGCCGGTTGTCTGGGCGAAGGTGAACGCCGTGGCCAGGATGGCAACCAGCATCAGCAGCGAGCCCACGAGCGTGTACAGGACGAACTTGAGCGTGGCGTAGATGCGGTTCTTGCCGCCCCAGATGCCGATGATCAGGTACATCGGGACGAGGACCAGTTCCCAGAAGATGTAGAACAGGAACAGGTCCTGCGCGACGAAGACGCCAATCATCCCCACCTCGAGGATGAGGAAGGAGGCCATGTACTCCTTCACGCGCGTCTGGATGGGCAGGAAGGACGCGAGGATGCTGATCCAGGACAGCGTCGTGGTCAGGACCACCAGCACCATGGAGAGGCCGTCCACACCCACGCGGTAGTCAATGCCAAACGCTGGAATCCACCGGTACGCCTCGGCGTACTGGACGCCGGACTTCGCGGCCACAAATCCCGCCAGCATCGCCAGCGACACAACCCAGGTGAGGAGCGCGAAGCCCAGCGCGAGCCGGCGCGCCACGTCGGGCTTTGAGCCCGGCGAGAACGCGACCACCAGGGCGCCCAGCGCGGGCAGGAACGTGACGATGGTGGTGAGCGGGAGCCCGCTGAGGTCGTTCACCGCGGCAGCCCCACAATCACGAGGAAGGAGCCCGCCATCACGATCAGGCCGATCGCAATGCCCAAGGCGTAGTTCTGGACGCGGCCCGTCTGGATCCGCCGCAGCCCGCCGCCCGCGCTCTTGGTGACTGTGCCCACGCCGTTGACGGTGCCGTCAACCACGTTGCGGTCGAACCACCACATCGCAGCCGCTACGCGGCCCCCGATGCGGATGAAGAGCAGGTCGTTGAGCTCGTCAAACCACCACTTGTTCAGCGATGCGCGATACAGGAACCGTGTGGCGCCGTTGGCGTTGCTGATCTTGTCCACGCGCGCCTGCTGGACCTTGCGGCTGCCGATGCCGAACAGGTAGACGGCGGTGATGAGGCCAACCAGCGCTGCGATCACGCTGATGGCGATCAGGATCACGTCGATCGGCAGGCCCAGCAGCGTCTCGGTGGGCGTGCGGGCGAGGATCTTCTCGGACTCCTCGAAGACGGGCTTGAGCCAGCCGACGAGCGCGCCGTTGCCAAGCGGCAGGCCAATGGCCATGCCGAGGAACATGGACGGAACGGCCAGCAGGATAAGCGGCAGCGTCATCTGCCAGGGCGACTCGTGCACCTTGGGCGCCACGGACGGATCCACACGGGACTCGCCGTAGAAGGTCTTGCCCATCAGGCGCCACATGTAGAACGCGGTCATGACAGCAACCAGGACGCCGATGCCCCAGACCCAGTAGAAGCCGAACTTGAAGGCTTCGCCCAGGATCTCGTCCTTGCTGAAGAACCCCGCGAGCGGCGGGATGCCCGCGATGGCGATCGTGCCGATCAGCATCGTCGCGTGGGTGATGGGGATCTTCTTGGCCAGACCGCCCATCCGGTTCATGTCCTGCTCGCCGTCAACCGCGTGGATGACGGAGCCGGAGCCTAAGAACAGGAGGCCCTTGAAGAAGCCGTGGCTCATGAGGTGGAAGATGGCCGCGCCATACGCTCCCACACCGAGGGCCGCAAACATGTAGCCCAGCTGGCTCAGCGTGGAGAACGCGAGCACGCGCTTGATGTCGGTCTGGGTGAAGGCGATGGAGGCTGCGAGGATGGCGGTGAAGATGCCGATGCCGGCCACCACCACCATGGCCTCTGGCGCGGACGAGAACAACGGGTTGGCGCGAGCGACCAGGTAGACGCCGGCGTTCACCATCGTGGCGGCATGGATCAGCGCGGAGACCGGGGTGGGGCCCTCCATCGCGTCCGGCAGCCACACGTGCAGCGGGAACTGGGCGCTCTTGCCCATGGCGCCGCAGAAGACCAGCAGCGCCACGATCCCCAGCGGGATCGCCAGCTCGGCCGCCGGCTTCTCGATCAGGATCTTGAGGGACTCCTGGATGTTCAGGGTCCCGGTGTTGACGAAGATCGCCATGATCCCCAGCGCGAAGCCCACGTCGCCCACGCGGTTGACGATGAACGCCTTCTTGGCGGCCAGGGCCGCGGAGCGCTTCTGGTACCAGAAGCCGATGAGGCTGTAGCTCGAGAGGCCTACGAGCTCCCAGCCGCCGAACACCAGCACCCAGTTGTCCGCGAGGACCAGCACGAGCATCGAGAACATGAAGAGGTTGAGGTAGGCGAAGAACCGCCAGGTCGCCCGGTCGTGCGCCATGTACCCAATCGAGTAGATATGCACGAGCATGCCAATCGTGGTGACGACCAGCAGCAGGACTGCGGTGAGGGCGTCCACGTGGAACCCGAGGTCCACGGAAAAGCCGCCGGCGGGGATCCAGGTCCACAACTTGACGTTGTAGCCGGCCTCGCCAAAGGGCGCGGCGTGGGTGACAGCCGGGATGATCACGGACACCGCGATCAGCCAGACGATGACGACCGCGCCAACCGGGACGATCTCGGCGGCCGTGCGCCCGTACTTGAGCATGAGCCGGCGCCCGAACAGCGCGGAGAAGGCGAAGCCGAGGATCGGCAGCAGCGGGATGAGCGGGATCAGGTCGTACATCGTGGTCGCCGCCTATTGCCGCATCGCGTCGTACTCGTCAACCAGCGGGGTCTTCCGGTTCCGGTAGATCGCGATCACGATCGCGAGGCCCACCGTGGCCTCAGCCGCAGCCGCCGCCATCACGACCAAAGCGATGACGCTCGCGTCCACCTTGAGAGATGGGGTGAAGGCGCCGAAGGCGATGATGGCGAGGTTGACCGCGTTGAGCATCAGCTCAATCGCCATCAGCATGCTGATCGCGTTGCGGCGAGCGAGGAAGCCAAACGAGCCGATCGCGAACAGGATCCCCGAGAGGATCAGATACGCGTCCAAGGAATGGGAGATCCCGTTGAGCACGCTGAGCATCAGTCGGCTCCCCGCTCACGCTTGGCCAGGTACACGCCGCCGATGACGGCGGCAAGGAGCAGGACGCTCACCACTTCAAACGGCAGGGTGTAGTTGGCGAAGAGGTCTTTCGCCAACTTGGTGGCGCTGTCGAGCGTCGCGACCCACCCGCGAGGGAGCGTTCCGGCCCAGTCCGTGGAGGCCACGGTGATCGCGATCAGCAGCGCGAGCACTGCCGAGGCGATGGCCGCGGGGAGGGCCTGCGTCTGGAAGACCAGCGACCGCGGAGCGTCCTTCGTCTGCGTGAGCATGATCGCGAACAGGACGAGCACGCTGATCGCGCCGATGTAGACGAGCACCTGGGCGCCCGCGACCACCGGTGCACCGGCGATGACATAGATCCCGGCGAGGGCGGCGAAGCAGATGATCATCGCGAGGCCGCTGCGGATGATGTCCCGCATGCCCACCACCGCGAGCGCGGCAAGGATCATGATCCCGGCCAGCGTCATGAACAGGACGTCGTCCCAGCCAAACCCGAGCAGCGGGATCGTTGCAGGCAGCGTCACGCGTCCCTCTCAGCGTTCCAGCGAGGCGGGGAGGACCGGAAGACGCCGGGCAGGGTCGATGAAGCGACCCTCTGCCCGGGCCCGCTCGGCCCAGTCGCGCTCGCGCCGGATATAGCTCATCTCCGTCTCGCGCTCGATGCCGGCCAGCGCGAGGAGATCGATCATCGGCTCCTCCCGGGACGTGTGGCTGAGCTCGAACTGATCGCTGTCGCGGACGGCATCGTATGGGCAGGCGTCAACGCAGATGCCACAGAGGATGCAGCGGCTCTCGTCAACTTCGTATTTCTGGAGGATGCGCGGCTTGGGCATCAGCGCGCCTGTGGGGCACGTCTCCGCGCAGCGGCCGCAGGACACGCACGGCGTGTCGTTGAGGCTCATGTCGAGCGGCGTCGTCACCAGGGTGTCGAAGCCCGTCCGCATGAAGTCGTAGCAGGCGGCGCCCACCACCTCGGCGCACACGTTGGCGCAGCGGCCGCAGTCGATGCACCGCGAGGGCTCGCGGAGGATGAACGCGTGGCTGTCGTCGCGGATGTAGTCGTGGTTGACGCCCGTGAACCGGTTCTCGGTCACCGAGCGGTAGCCGGCACCCTGGTGGTAGCCCTTGTCGAGGGTCTTGAGCGTCGTGCCGTACTCGATGCCGAGGCGGCGCAGATCGCAGAAGCCGATGGCTTCGCACGTGCACTGGAGGCAGCGCGTGGACTCGGCGACGGCCTCGTCACGGCTGTACGGCAGCTCGTACTCGATATAGCTGGTGTTGCGCTCGTGCGCCTCGAGCGACTTGAGGCGGTAGCGCGGCTCCTTCAGCTCGCCCGTGAACGGGACGATCGAGAGGAATTCCGGCTGCGGCTCCGCGAGGATCTGGCGCGTTTTGATGGCCTCGAGGTCGTTGCCCTTGAGGAACGCGTCAACCGCGTACGAGGCTCGGCGGCCCTCGGCGATGGCGGCAACCACGGTGGCGGCGCCCGTCCGGACGTCACCGGCGGCAAACACGCCGGGGCGATCGGTGGCAAAGGTCACCGCGTCCGCCTTGAGGCGCTTGCTGCGGTTGGCCGTGACGCCGTCGTTGCCAGCGCCAAACCAGCCCAGCTCCGGGCCCTGACCGATGGCCAAGAGCACGCGGTCGCACGGGATGATGAACTCGGTGCCGGGAGCGGGCTCAGGGCGGCGGCGACCGGTCGCGTCAGGCGCGCCAAGGGCCATGCGGATGAACTCGATGCCCTCGACCTTGCCACTGGCGCCCTTGACGACGCGCGTGGGGCCGGCCTGGAAGATCGTGGTGACGCCTTCCTCGATGGCCTCGTGGACCTCAGACGAGGCAGGCATGTCCTTCATGTCGCGCCGATACACGAGGGTGACCTCGCTGGCGCCCTGGCGGACGGACGTGCGGCTGCAGTCCATCGCCGTGAAGCCGCCGCCGACGACGACGACGCGGGTCCCCTTGTGTCCCGGGTACGGCAGGCCAAGCGTAGCCGTGCGCAGGTACTCCAGACCGTCGATGACGCCGTCGGCGTCCTCATCGGGGATGCCCAGCTTGTTGGTGTCGTAACAGCCGATGGCCACCAGGACCGCATCGAAGCCCTGGTTCTGCAGGTCGTCGAGGGTGAAGTCCTTGCCCAACTCCTGGCCGCAGCGGACCGTGGCGCCGAGGCGGGTGACGGCCTCGTATTCCTGCTCCAGGATTTCGGACTTGGGCAGGCGGTACTGCGGGATGCCGTAGCGGAGCATGCCGCCCGGGGCTGGGTCGCGCTCGAAGACCGTGACCTCGTGGCCGGCCAGCTGCAGGTAGAACGCGGCAGACATGCCCGCGGGGCCGGAGCCGATGACCGCCGCCTTGCGGCCCGAGGCGGGCTGCTTCTCAAACGGCAGCGGCGGCTCGATGCCGTCCTCGTGCATTGCGCGCAGGACCTGGTCGCCGGCGTAGCGGTGGCTGTCGCGGATCGCGATCGCCTCGTCCACCTCGTCGCGGCGGCAGTGCTCCTCGCACGGGGCGGGGCAGACGCGGCCAAGGACACTGGGGAACGGAATGGTGCGCTTGAAGATCCTCACCGATTCGCGCCAGTTCGCCTCGGCGTTCGCCTTGAGGAACCCTGGGATGTCGATGTGGCTGGGGCACTTGTTCTGGCAGGGCGGCAGGCAGTACGCGTTGTGGTCGCTGAAGATCAGCTCAAGGTTTGTCCTGCGAAGTCTGCGCAGATCGTCGGTCTGGGTGCGGACCACCATGCCCGCCTCGGCCTCCCGCGAGCAGCTGATGGGTGGGGCGTCCTCGCCCTCAACCTCAACCACGCACATCCGGCAGGCCCCAAAGCCCGGCAGTTTGGGCTCATAGCAGAGCGTGGGGATCTCGATGCCGTTGTCGCGGCAGACCTCGAGGATCGTCTGACCCTCAAGGCCCTCGACAAGTCGGCCGTCAACCTCGATGCGGATGACCGGCGTGCTCTGCGGGCGCTGCGGCGACTGTGTGGTGATCAGCCGCTCAGCGAGGGAATCGTCGCGCGCGGTGATGGTGTCCAGCTTGGCCGGGAGATCCGGCCGAACCTCGCGGTTGGGGATCGGCGCCTCACTGGCGGGGCGGACAACGAGGTCGGTCATCGGCTGGCTCCCGGGGACGAGGCGCTCCCGACCGCAATCGGCGTGCACACGCCGGCGGGACAGGTGCTGCGGAGCAGGTGGTCGTCGAGTTCTGGGCGGAAATAGCGGAGCGTTGCGGACAGCGCCAGGGTGGCGGTCCGCTCGTGGTCGCAGAGGGCGGAGGCAACGATGTCGTGCGCCAGGTCCCCAAGGGTCACGGCATCGTTGGCGCGCGGCCGGCCGGTGGCAATCCGGTCGCCGATCTCGGAGAGGCGGCGGAGGCCGATGCGGCACGGGATGGACTTGCCGCAGGCCTGATCCGCGGAGAACCGTGTGACCAGCCGGGCCAGATCAACGACGCAGGCGCGCTCGTCGGCGATGACCACGGAGCCGGAGCCCATGTGCGCGCCAGCGGCACGGAGGGCC
>JANYAA010000344.1 GCA_025355255.1 Chloroflexota bacterium
GTCGGCCGTTGGCTGCTCGCTGACCTCAAGACCGCCGGGCACGACGTGATTGGCGGCGACCTTGCAAGCGCCGCTGCCGACACGGCGCTGGACGTCACCGATGCGGGCGCTGTGCGCGCGTGGCTGGCCGATGCCGCGCCAGATGCGGTGATCCACCTGGCCGCCATCGCCCTGCCGCGTGCCGCTGCCGCCAACGTGGGTGCCGCAATGGCCGTCACCGTGGGCGGAACCGTCAACCTGCTGGAGGCCGCGCGAGCGATGACGCGCAAGCCCGTCATGCTGGTCGCAGGCTCGGCGGCGGTGTACGGGCAGCCCGGGCCTGACCGCATGCCGCTCACCGAGGACGCTCCGCTGGCGCCGGTCAGCGCGTACGCGCTCTCCAAGGTGGCCCAGGAGTCCGTTGCGCTCGCCATGGGCGCCCGCTGGGGTGTGCCGGTGGTCGTGGCCCGGGCGTTCAACCATACCGGCCCCGGTCAGGCGTCGGACTCCGCCATCCCGGCGCTCGCCCGGCGCGTTGCCGACGTGGCGGCTGGAGTGACCGACACCGTGCGCACCGGCAACCTCGACGTCGCCCGGGACTTCCTCGACGTGCGTGATGTCATCACCGCCTATCGCCTGCTGGCGGAGGGGCTGGTCGCGGGCTCGGTCCCCACAGGCGCCATCGCCAATATCGCCTCGGGCCGCGCCGTCATGATCCGGGCGATCGTCGAGACGCTATGCCGACTTGCGGGCGTCACCCCGCCGTTGGTCCCGGACCCCGCGCTCGTGCGCCCGGGGGAGATCGCCGAGTTTCGCGGGGACGCCTCGCGGCTCCACGCGCTCACCGGCTGGGCGCCGGCACTCCCGCTGGAGCAAACCCTTGCCGACGTGCTGGCGGCCGTCTCGTGACCCCTGGCGCACGTCGCCCGGTGGCCATGGTGGTCCACGCCTACTACGAGGAAGACCCGCGCGTCCGCCGCGAGGCAGAGGCCGTGGTGGCGAGCGGGCGCGACGTGGATGTGTTTGCGCTGCGCCGGGAAGGATTTGACCGCGAGGGGATGCTCGAGGGCGTCCGGGTCCACCGCCTCGACGTCCAGCGCCATCAGGGCGCGGGCATCGGCACGTACGTGCTGGAATACACAGAGTTTGCCGTCCGGGCGCTGGTCGCCCTCACCCGCGCCCATCGCCGGCGCCACTACGCTCTGGCCCAGGTGGCATCCATCCCGGACGCCCTGGTGTTCGCGGCGCTGCCCCTGCGCATGGTGGGCGTGCCGGTGATCCTGGACCTCCACGAGGCGATGCCCGAGTTCTTTCGCATGCGCTTCCCCCGCGCGTCCAACCGGCTGGTTCAAGTCGTGCTGGCGGCGCAGGAGCGGCTGTCCATCGCCATGGCCAATGCCGTGATCACCGTGAACGACGCGCTGGGGGATCGGCTGGTCAACATGGGCGTCCGCCGGTCCAAGGTGACCATTGTGCGCAACAGCCCCTCGCTCGCCCGGTTCAACGCGGCCGCCCATGCGCAGCGCCAGTTCATGGAGGACGGCACGCTGCGTCTGGTGTACGCGGGCGGTCTGTCCAAGATCTACGAGGTTGAGGTGGCAGTCGGGGCGCTGGCGCAGCTGAAGGCCCGGCGGCCAGACCTGCCTGCGCGCCTGGACCTGTATGGCCGCGACTTTGGCGAGGTCCCGCTGCGGGAGCAGGCCGAGCAGCTTGGCGTCGCGGATCGCGTGTTCTTCCACGGGCGCATCCCCATCGACGACGTGCCGGCAGCCGTGGCCGCCGCCGACATCGGCATCGCCCCCACGCGCCGCACCGAGTTCACAGACCTCTCCCTCTCCACCAAGGTCTTCGAGTACGCGGCCATGGGCAAGCCTGTTGTGGCCACGCGGCTGCCGATGGTGGAGGCAACGTTTCCTGCTGGGACCGTGGTCATGTACGACCCGGGCAGCGCAGGATCCATGGCGGACGGGCTCGAGGCGCTGGTGGACGACGCGTCCGATCGTGCGGCGCGCGTGACCGCAACCGCCACGGTGGTCCGCGAGATGTCCTGGGAGCGGGAGTCCGTTGGGTACCTCGCCTTGGTGGAGGGCCTCGCAAGCGACGGGCACCAGTGGCCAACGAACAGCGCATGAACAGCGCCGATGGCACGTTCGCGCTCGATCTCTCGGACCTTACAGAAGAACTGCTCGAACAACGGCCGTCAGCCCACCACCCGTTCCGCGTCGGAGTCGTCGGGGTGGCGAGCCAGCCCGACAGCGACACGAGCACTGGCTCAGCAGCAGGCGCGGTCCTGGCGGAGTTCAGGCGACGTGGATTGGAAGTCCGCTATCACGACCCTCACGTGCCGCAGTTCCGAGACGCCAGCGGCTACAAGCACACTGGTGTCACGCTCGACGCGCTGCTCCACTGGGCCGACGTGCTCGTGGTGATCACCGCTCACCGCGCTGTGGACTGGGACCACCTCTACGCGGGTGCCGATCTTGTTGTCGACACAGTGAACAGCGTCCGCGGCCACACCATTCGAGAGCGCCAGGTGCTGCGGCTCGGGGCCGGCTGGATCGTTCCGGAAGGGGCGCGCCAGTAGCTCACCCCCACCCGCCGCTACCCGAGAACGCGTCCGCGCGGTACCATCGCGCGCGTTGCCGCAAGAGGCCGCACGATCCGTGTGCCGGCCGCCACTACGAGGTTTCTCCACCCCCATGACGCTCCGTTCCCGGCAGGGCCCCAACCGCTCGCGCAGCCTGAGCGACTCGGACCGCCGCACTTTCCTCACGAACCTGGGCTTTGCTGTAATCGTTGCGGCGGCAGTGCTGCTGCTGGGGGTTGCGGCCGGAGCGTCGTACTGGGACGGGCACCTGACGGCTGCCGTGAAGGTGAACTCCCAGGAGTTCAGCAAAGATGCGCTGGCCAAGCAGGCCAAGATCAACACGTTCCTGCTTGATGTCCAGAAGAAGCGGACCCGGACCCTGCTCGCCGAGAACCACATCTGGAGCACGGATGGCAACAACCGCCTCACCGCCA
>JANYAA010000382.1 GCA_025355255.1 Chloroflexota bacterium
AGGCGGTCGCTGATCACGATCGCGTCCTCGTAGTTGCCGCCTTCCCAGCTCATGAACGCAACGAGCACGTTCCGGCCGAGGGCCAGCTCGCCGCCCTGGGTGGACGACGAGTCCGCGAGGGCGTCGCCCACGTCAACCCGCTGGCCGACCGTGACGATCGGGCGCTGGTTGATGCAGGTGCCCTGGTTGCTGCGGACGAACTTGAGCAGCTTGTACTCGTCGGGGGCGGCGCCGGCAGCGGCGTCGTCTGCCTCCACGAGGATCCGCTCCGCGGTCACGCTGATGACCACGCCCGGACGGCGGGCCATGACCACCTGGCCGGAGTCCTTGGCGGCCCGCTCCTCCATCCCGGTGCCCACGATCGGGGACTCCGGCTCCAGAAGCGGCACGGCCTGGCGCTGCATGTTCGAGCCCATCAGGGCGCGGTTGGCGTCGTCATGCTCAAGGAAGGGGATCAGGGCCGTGGCGACCGAGACCACCTGCTTGGGGCTGACGTCCATGTAGTCGATCTGGTCCGGGCGAGCCTCCGGGAAGATGTCCCGGTAGCGACTCGGCACGCGCTCCTGGACGAAGTGACCCTGCGCATCGAGCTGGGCGTTCGCCTGGGCGACGTGGTACTCCTCCTCCTCGTCGGCCGGGAGATAGTCAATCTCGTCGGTGACGATGGGGCGGATGGGGAACGCCTGCGACTTCTGGCGCGCAAGCTCCTTGACAGCCTCGGCGGTGAACTTGGCACCCTTCTTCAGGATGACCTTGCCGTCCTTGCCGGTAACGTCCGCGCCCGTCTCGTACGTGAGTAGGCCCGCATCGTCATGGGCCACAACGCGCTTCACCTTGCGGTAAGGCGTCTCGATGAACCCGTAGTCGTTGATGCGGCCGTAGGTGGCCAGCGAGCCGATCAGGCCGATGTTCGGGCCTTCAGGCGTCTCGATGGGGCAGATCCGGCCGTAGTGGCTGTGGTGCACGTCGCGGACGTCGAAGCCCGCGCGCTCGCGCGACAGGCCGCCCGGGCCGAGGGCCGACAGGCGGCGCTTGCTTGTGAGCTCGGCCAGCGGGTTGGTCTGGTCCATGAACTGGCTGAGCTGGCTGCCGCCGAAGAACTCCTTCATCGCCGCCACAACGGGGCGGATGTTGATGAGGGCGTTCGGGGTGGCCTTGTCGGCCTCCTGGAGCGACATGCGCTCGCGGACGACGCGCTCCATGCGGAGCAGGCCGATGCGGAAGGCGTTCTGGATGAGCTCGCCGTTGGCGCGGATGCGGCGGTTGCCGAGGTGGTCGATGTCGTCCTTGGCGTGGAGGCCGCGGTTGCACTCGATCAGCTGGCCCACGATCGCCGCCATGTCCTCACGGGAGATTGTCCGCTCAACACGCGGCAGCTCCATATCCATGCGCGCCGCAACCGCGTCAAGCTTCTTGTTGAACTTGTAGCGGCCGACGCGACCGAGGTCGTAGCGGCGGAAGTTGAAGAACAGGCTCTCAACCAGCTGGCGGGCGTTTTCAGAGGTTGCCTGATCGCCCGGGCGGAGCTTCTTGTAGACCTCGATCAGCGCCTCGCTGGGGGTCTTGGTCGTGTCCTTGTCCAGCGTGTTGCGGATGTACGGGTGCTCGATGTCGGTATCGACCGAAGCGAACAGGCCGGCGATCTCGTCGTTGGTCTCGTAGCCGACGGCGCGCAGCAGCGTGGTGGCCGCGATCTTGCGCTTGCGGTCAACCTTGACCCACAGCTGGTCCTTGTTGTTGGTCTCGAACTCCAGCCAGGCGCCGCGGTTCGGGATCACCTTGGCGGAGTAGAGCATCCGGCCCGAGCCCGGGTCCTCAAGCTCGCTGTAGTACACGCCCGGCGACCGGACGAGCTGGCTCACGACCACGCGCTCCGCGCCGTTGACGATGAACGTGCCGAGCTCCGTCATCCACGGGTAGTCGCCCATGTACACGCGCTGGCGCTGGATCTCGCCCGTCTCCTTGATGAGGAGCTCCACCTGGACGTACAACGGACGGTTGTAGGTGAGGTCCTTGGTCCGGCACTCCTCGATGGAGTACTTGGAATCGCCGAACTCGTAGTCCAGGAACCGCAGTTCCATCACCTTGCCGGTGAAGTCCTTGATGGGGCTGATCTCGTCGAACAGCTCCCGCAGGCCCTTCGCCACAAACCAGTCGAACGACTG
>JANYAA010000386.1 GCA_025355255.1 Chloroflexota bacterium
GGCAGCGGCGCGGACATGAAGCGCCTGGGTTCTATCGGCAGGCTCGTCCTGCTCGGCGCAGTGCCGCTGCTGGTGGTGCTCGTCGGGTTCCGCGATCGGCCGTCTCGCTATGGCGTGCGATTGGGCGACTGGCGCGCCGGGCTCGCGATAGCAGTTGTTGGCTGTCTCGTCATGACCCCCGTCATCGTGCTGATTTCGCGGGACGCCGCGTTCGCCGCCTACTACGCACCTGTGGCGAGCACGCCCTTTGAGGCATTTCTCAGCGCAGCACTCGAGGTGATCCCGGCGGAGTTCTTCTTCCGCGGTTTCCTCCTGTATGCACTGCTGCGTGTTGCCGGGCCCGTGGCGGTCGTGGTGGCCACGCTGCCGTTCGCATTCGCCCACTTGGGCAAGCCCGAGGTGGAGACGATCAGCACGCTCGGCGGCGGCTTCCTGTTCGGCTGGCTGGACTGGCGAACAGGGTCAGTGCTGTGGAGCGGGCTAGCCCACACGTGGATCCTGGGCCTGGTTGTGGTGGCCGCGGCATTCTGATCAGGCAGCCCGCCCCTCTGAGCGTGCCGCGTCAGCGCGGTATCCTCGGCCGCATGACTCGACCCGAGGTCCCCGACGCCATCCGCAAGATTGCCGACGAACGCTCTGCGGCCCGGCGCGCCCACAACTGGGCCGAAGCTGACCGACTCCGTGCGCAACTGGACGAGGCGGGCTGGCAGGTGGCGGATGCGGGCTCGCTCTACATCCTCGAGCGCATTGTGGCGCCCGACGAGGTCGTGAACGGTGTGACGCGGTACGGCGCCTCGGTCTCGGTGCCGTCAAGGCTTGAGGAGTCTGCCCCGGCCACGGTCACCGTCGTGGCCGTGGCCACCGATTGGCCTGAGGATCTGGCCCGCTTCGTGGCAGCTGTTCTGGTCCACGCCGGCGAGGGCCTGCAGATCGTCGTCGTCGCCAACGCGCCATCGCCCAGCCAGACCGAGGCACTCCTGACGCTGCCGTCAACCGTGGAGGTTGTCTGGCTCGCGCGTCGTCTCGGCCACGCCGCCGCGCTGAACGCCGGGGTCCGCCGCGCCGCGGCGCCCGTCGTGATGATCGCGGACACCAGCATCGAGCCCCAGGGGGATCTGCCCGGCGCGCTCGCGGCTGCCCTCGCGGATCCATCTGTGGCGGTGGCTGGGCCCTTCGGCATCGTGTCGGGCGATTTGCGCCACTTCAGCGAGGCCCCCGAGGGCCAGGACAATGTGGACGTCATCGAGGGCTACGCCCTGGCGTTCCGGCGCTCCGACTTCGCCGCCCGCGGCCCGTTTGACGAGCATTTCGAGTTCTACCGCAACCTCGACGTCTGGTGGAGCCTGGGGCTGCGTGACTATGGCGAGGATGACCCCGACGACGCGCCCCCACGCCGTGCCCTGCGGGTCACAAGCGTGCCGGTGCTGCGGCATGCGCACCGTGGCGCAGCTGGGCTGACCGAGGCAGCGCGCGACAAGCTGGCGAAGAAGAACTTCTACCGGGTGCTGAAGATCTTCGCGACGCGCCGCGACCTGCTGGCCAGCCCTGACGAACCGGCGGGGGACGAGGGCTAGCGCCCAGCCCGTCGGCCGCGCTTTGGGGGCCCTCGCGCCACCGCTCGTATACTCGGCCGAAGCAGGGCGGCGCCACGCCGCCCCCGGCGCTGATCGCAGCCGCGGAGGGACGATGCTGGACGCTGATCCGCTCGACGACCTGCCCGTGCGTCCCTCGTCGGGGGTGCGGAAGCTGGCGTTGGCCGCGCTTGCGCTCCTCGTTGCCGCCGCGATGGTGGTGCGCCTCGTGCCGGCGAGCGGTGTGCCCACGCAGGCGCAGGCGGCAACGCCCACATCGGTCGCGATCCTCTCGGGCGGAGCCGCGTCCATTGATCCCGCGTACCACGATGACAGCGGCAGCGCCAACTTCGTCAGCCAGCTGTACGAGACCCTGACCGCGGTGGACCCGAAGCTCGTCATCCGGCCCGCGCTCGCGCAGGCATGGGTGGTCAGCGACGGCGGCACCCGCGTCACGTTCACCCTGCGTAACGGCCTGACGTTCAGCGACGGGTCGCCGCTCAAGGCTTCGGACGTGGTCCACTCCTGGCGTCGCCTGTTCCACAGCGGCGGTTTCTCGCCGCTCGCCTCGCTGATCGCGGACGTCAAGGGTGCGCGGGACCTGCTCTCCGGCAAGACCAGCGACCCGTCAGCGCTTGGGGTCACTGCCCCTGACGACCGCACGGTGGTGGTGGATCTGGACCGGGGTGGCGGAGGGCTGCCGGCCATCGTGTCGGGCTCGCCGTTCGCCATCGTCCCGTCGAGCTCCACCGACGCCGAGATCACCACGACTGCCGGCCCGTTCGTGGGTAGCGGCGGGTACACGTGGGGCGGCCTCGACGGGGACGCCATCGTCCTGAAGGCCAATCCGCACTACTGGGCCGGCAAGCCCGCCATCGACACGGTCCGCATGCTGACCACGTTGGGCGGCAACAGCCCCGTGGACGCGTTTGTGGCCAAGACCGTCGACATCACGACAATTGCCCGCTATGACGCCAACTGGATCGCGTATGACAGAGACCTGGGGCCGTCGTTGCGGAGCGACCCGAACCTGTCCGTGACGTACTACGGGTTCAACGCCAAGCAAGGCAGCCCCTTCGCCAACGTGAAGCTCCGCCAGGCGTTTGCCGAGGCAGTGGACTGGCGACGGCTGGCCAAGCTTGACGAGCCTGGCTCGTCCGTTGCGGCGACGAGCATTGTTCCGGCTGGCATCCCTGGTGCCCCATCAGGCGACTTCCTGCCACCCTACGACCCCGCCGGTGCCCGCCAGTTGCTCGCCGACGCAGGGTTCCCCGGTGGCGCCGGCTTGCCCGCAATCCGCTTCACCGCCCTCGGCGGGAGTTACGACAGCGGCATCCTCCAGATGCTGCGCGACAACCTGGGGGTGAAGATCGAGTACGCCGCAATGGACTTCGGCTCATACCAGCAGGTCCTTGCCGCGAACACGCCGGACATCTGGACCACGTCCTGGGTGGCGGACTATCCGGGGTCAAACGACTTCCTGGGCGTCCTGCTCGAGTCTGGGTCGACGGCCAACAGCGGCGGCTGGTCCTCACCCGCCTTCGACACCGCCGTCCAGCAGGCAACTGCGGCGTCAAACGCTCCGGATGCTCTGGCCGCCTATACCAAAGCCCTCGGCATCCTCCGCGACGAGGCGCCGGTGGTGCCGGTCTCATACGGCACTTCGTACTCGCTGGTCCGCAGCGGCCTGCTGGGGGCATCCCAGACGGGCACAGGCATCATCCGTCTGGCCGGCCTCGCCTGGGACGGCAGCCTGTGAGCCGCGTGCTCCGTCCGTCGGCCCTTGTGCGCCATGTCGCTGCGCTGGTGGCCGCGCTGGCGCTCCTCGCCCCGAGCGCCGTCCCGATCCGCGCCGCGTCCGACACCTTCGGCATGCCAACCGCGACCGTCGAGTTCGGGACTGCGATCACATTCCTCGCTGACTACGCGTCGTCAGGCAACATCGAGCGGGCGGAGCTGCGCCTGCTGTTTCCGGGTGCAATAGGACGCTACCTCATCCCGCTGCCGACGCCGTCAACACGCTCCGGCGTCCTCCGCTACATGCTCGACACCACCGGCGGCGGCAACATCCGGCCCAACACTCTGGTCCAAGCCTCCTTCGCAATCACGACAGCCGATGGCACCGAGGTCAGCGACGAGGTATCGGTTCGCTACCTCGACACCACGCACGCGTGGCGGACCGCCAAGGGCGGGGTGGTCACGGTGCACTGGTACCTCGGATCCGATTCCTTCGGCCAGCACGCCGCAGCGGTGGCCGCGAAGGCAATGCTCGACCTGGGGAAGCTCTACGGCGTCGCCGAAGATGCGCCGATTGAGTTCTACCTGTACGGCGACAGTGCCTCCTTTCGCAAGGCCATGGGGACCTCAACGACCGAGAGCGTGGGAGGCACGATCAACAGCGCCAGCCGGACGGCCTACGGGCTGGTGACCTCCGCAGACATCGCGGGCGACTATGTCGCGACGATGGTGCCGCACGAGCTCGACCACATCGTCTTCGATGACGCAGTCAGCAATCCCTTCGGCTCTCCGCCGTTCTGGATGAACGAGGGCCTGGCCGTGTACTTCTCGGAGGGCTACGGGTCCGGCGACCGAGCGCTGCTGGCGTCGGCCATCGACGCCCGCGACGTCATGCCCCTCCGGGCATACGCGAGCTCGTTTCCGCGCGACGCCGGGCAGTTCCGCCTGGCCTATGCGGAGGCCGTGTCGGCCATCGACTTCCTGGTTCGTTCCTATGGACGCACTGCGCTCCTCAAGCTTGTGTTGGCCTACAAGTCGGGCCTGACCGACGACGAGGCGTTTGACCAGGCGCTCGGCACGGATCTCGCCGGGTTCCAGACGGCCTGGCTCAAGGGCATTGGGGCGGCGACGCCCGAGCAGTACGGGCCGCAGCCAGCACCCGCAGGACCGGTGCCGCCAGACTGGAACCAGACGCCGCCCGACGGTTCTGGTGCCTCTGCATCGCCCGCACCAAGCGGCGCAACGTCGTCCGCGGCGCCAACACCGCGGCCCAGCTCGGGGCCGGCGGACGGAGGCAACGGTCAAGGGACTGAGACGAGCCTCATCCTGTTCGCCGTGGTCGTCGTTGCAGGCGCGGTGCTGGGCGGCCTCGTCCTCGCCGGTCGCCGCGCGCGAGCCTGATGCACGGGCTCCGGACCCGCGCCCGCGGGGTTGCAACCTGGCAGGTGACCCTCGGGGTCGCCCTGCTGGTGCTCGGGTTCCTCATCGCCGCCCAGCTTCGGTCCGAGGGTCCACGCGTCCGCTACACCAGTCAGGAGCGCACGCCGCTCGTGGAGACGGCGCTGGATCTGCAAGCCCAGCAGGAAGCCCTCAAGGCCCAGCTCCTGTCCATCCGCGCTGAGATCCAGGGCTACGAGCAGCAAGGTCAGGGAGGCGCCGCCATCACGGGCAAGCTCAATGAGCAGCTACAGGCAGTCCGGCTCGCCTCGGGCCTCGTGGCGCTCCAAGGGCCCGGTCTCGTCATCCAGCTGTCCGATTCCACCGCGGCCGTCCCGCCAGGCGGGAACGCCCGCGACTACCTCGTGGGCGGTGCCGATGTGCTGGCCGTGGTCCGAGCCCTGTGGCTGTCGGGCGCAGAAGCGATTGCGGTCAACGGCGAACGGCTGGTTGTCTCAACCGCCATCATCGACATTGGCGGATCCGTCCTGGTGAACTCGGCGTATTTGGCGCCGCCGTACCAGGTTGCGGCAATCGGCCCGGCCGGCATGTTCGACAAGCTCGTCCGCGTCCCTGGATTTGTGGACTTTGTCAAGAGCCGCGCCCAGACGTTTGGCATCGGCGTCTCCTACGCAACGCCCGCCACGGTGGATCTGCCCGCGTACGCGGGCTCGGTCACGCTGCGCTACGGCAAGGCCGCCCCTACGCCCGAGCCATCTGTGGTGGCCCCTTGAAGCGCGGCTGGAGCGGCCGGCTCACCGTGGGCGCTGTCCTCCTGCTCCTTGGCTTCCTCGCTGTTGCCCAACTGCGCTCGCAGGCCACCGACCAGGCGCTCGCGCAGCTCACCGTGCAGGACCTTACCGAGCTCGTCGCCAACCTCACCGCCCGCAACAACCAGCTGCGCGACGACGCTCGAACCCTCGAGACACAGCGGACCGCCCTGCAGGCGGCGGTTCAGCGCGGCGACTCCTCGGCGGCGTCCATCCGCAACGACCTGCAGCGGCTGCTCGGCTGGTCCGGCGTGCTGGGCGTCAGCGGCGCCGGGGTCCGCGTGGCGATCTCTGGGTCGCTGCCTTCGGCGGGCATCAACACGCTGGTGAATGAGCTATGGAACGCGGGCGCTGAGGCGATCTCCATCGACGGCGTCCGCCTGGTGCCGGGCCTGGTGGTGGAAGGCGACGCCGACGCACTCGTGCTCGGCGGGTCGCCGCTGGTGGCCCCGCTGGAACTGCTCGCCGTCGGGCAGCCCGAGACGCTCGCCGGCTCCCTGACCCGGGCTGGCGGGCCCATCGCCCAGCTCGCGGCAAGCTACCCCCAGGTCACCCTCGCCGTCAGCGGCGAGGATCTGGTCCGGATCAAGCCCACCGATCGCTCGCTGGCGCCGGTCCTCGGCAAGCCAAGGATTTGAGGCCGCCGTCTCCCCGGAGTCTGCGGTGGAGCACCTCTGCTACATTCGGAGGCGATGACCTCCCGTCCCGTGCTCGAGTTCCTGCTGGGCGATGTCGTGCGCCTGCGGCGGGCGCACCCCTGCGGCGCTGACACCTGGCTCATTGACCGGCTCGGCGCCGACATCGGAATTCGCTGCCAGGGTTGCGGGCGCCATGTACTGGTTGAGCGGCCCCAGCTCGAGCGCAGGCTCGATGGCTTTGTGCAGCGCGGCAACGCCGCCCTCAGCGCAGCAGTTGCGCCGGCGCGCACGTGACCAGTCCCCGCCAAGACGACCCCGCGGGCGTGATCGCCAGTGCTATTGAAGCAGCGCCCGGCGCCCTTGACGTCTTCCGCAACCGTCCGTTTCTGCTGCTCTGGCTCAGCCAGGCGTTCACGCAGATCGGCGGGAACATGGTGATCTTCGGACTGACCGTGATCATCCTCGATGCTACCCACGCAAGCTCTGCCGTCAGCCTCCTCATCCTGACGTTCCTCGGGCCAGCCGTCTTGTTCTCCGCGCTCGCAGGCGTGTATGTGGACCGGATTGACCGCCGGACCATCCTCGTGGTCACGAACCTGCTGCGCGCCCTGTGCTTCGTGGCGATGTTCTGGGCGGGCGCCTTCCTGCCCCTGATCCTGCTGCTCAACATGATCACGTCCACCGTCACCGTGTTCTTCGGTCCTGCTGAAGCCGCCATGATCCCGGTGCTGGTTCCGCGCCACCAGCTGACCGCTGCCAACGGCATCTTCACTCTGACCCTCAACGCAGCCTTCGCGGTCGGGTTCGCCCTTTTGGGCCCAATCGTCGTCAGCCTGCTGGGGGCGCCCGCGCTTATCTTGGTGGTCGCGGCCTGCTATCTCGTTGCCGCGGGGTTCTGCTGGACGCTCCCGTCGGCACCCGCGGTCCAGGAGGCGGCCGGCGGCATGCGAGCCGTCATGGGCACCGCTGAGAAGGCCATGGGCTCCGCAATGAGCCAGTTCCGCGAAGGCATCGGCTACATCCGCGCCAACCGACGGATCAGCTGGTCGCTGCTCTATCTGGGGATCGCGGCGTCGCTGGTTGGCGTCCTTGGTGTCGTCGGGCCAGGCTTTGCCCGTGACTCGCTCGGGCTCGCGGCCAAGGACTTCGTCGTGGTCATCCTGCCGCTGGGGATTGGCATCGTGGCGGGCATCCTCCTCATCAACAAGTTTGGGCATTTGCTGCCGCGTCGCCGGATCATCGAGGTGGCGCTCGTCATCCTCGGTGTCTCGCTCGCGCTGCTTGCGGGCGCTGGCCCCATCGCGCGCGCCCTCCAGAGGGTCGAGACCACAGCGGGCTTCTCGTCAGGGAGCCTCATCTCGCTGCTGGGCGTCGTGGTGGCCATCGCGCTGCTAGCAGGCGTTGCCTACGCCATGGTGGCCATCCCGGCCCAGACGCAGCTGCAGGAGGACATCCCCGAGGCCGCACGTGGCCGCATCTTCGGCATCCTGAACATGCTCGTGTCGGTGGCAAGCTTCCTGCCGATTATCGTTGTAGGCCCCTTTGCCGACGTGTTCGGAACGACGTCGGTCATCCTTGCAATCGCCGCGATGGTTGGCGTTTCCGGGCTGCTCTCAATCCTGTTGCGCGGACCGCTGGGCCCGCAGGAGCTCGGCACGCCCGCCCGCGGGCCGGCGAGCACCGCCGGGCTTGACCCGATGGCGATCGCCATCGCGAACGCGACTGACGATTCTGGGTCGGCCACATCCGCCGGTCG
>JANYAA010000402.1 GCA_025355255.1 Chloroflexota bacterium
TCGCCACCGGCGGCCAGTCGGCCGGGCAGCACATGGACGTGGACCAACTCCTGGCCAGCCCGGACGCCCGTGGGCGGTTCCTCGACGCGTTTGCCAGCCGGGGCTTGCGGATTGCGGCGCTCAACTGTTCCGCGTGGCCCATGCATCCTGTCTATGGCCCCGCGCACGAGGCGATCATCGAGAAGACGCTCCGGCTGGCGGGGGAGTTAGGCGTGACCAAGGTGGTCTCGATGTCCGGCTGTGCCGGTGACGGCCCGGCGGCCTCCACGATTGGCTGGACCTGGTATCCGTGGCCGGACGACGCTGTTGCGCTGGGTCAGCGCAACTGGGACCGTGCCGTTGCGTACTGGCGCGGCATGGCGCGGCTGGCGGAGCAGAACGGCGTGGCACGTATCGCCTTTGAGCTGCACCCGCTCCATGTGGTCTACAACGTGCCCACGGCCCTGGACTTCCGGACGCAGGTGGGCGACGTCATCGGCGTGAACATGGACCCGAGCCACCTCTTCTGGCAGCAGATGGACCCGATTGCCGCGGTCCGTGCCCTCGGGTCGGCCGTGTCGCACGTGCACATGAAGGACACCGAGATTGTGGCGGACCAGGTGGCCATCGCCGGCGTCCTGGACAACCGCTCGTTTGACGAACCTGCTCTGCGGGCGTGGACGTTTCGGACGGTAGGACGCATCCACACGGCAGCGTGGTGGGGCTCGTTCCTCGACGCGCTGGCGGCGGCCGGCTACGACGATTCGCTGGCGATTGAGCAGGAGGACCCGTTCGCCACGCAGACCGAAGGCGTCCGCGAAGCAGCGGCGTTTATCGCGGACCTGCTCCAGGCCCGCGGCTCGCGCTGATCCTCGCCCGCAGCACCTCGCCGCTCGCCGTGACGCGGCGGACCATGGTGGCCCGCAGAGCCGGGCTGGCGACGGCGGCCAGCGTCTCGAGCCAGCGCGCCGTCCCGTCGATCACCGCTGTGATTGCCTCGGCGTCCGCCGGCGCGAACTGGGGCCGGTCTGCCACCTCAACGTAGACCGGGGAGCTGTGCGCCGCCATGCTGCTGGCAAACGCGGAGTGCAGCTCGTGGCGGCTGCGCGCACGCGCGACGATCCACGAGCCAGCCGTGATCTCCAGTGTGGCGTCCAGACGCAACTCCGTGGCACCCGCCGTCGCGTCCTCGCGCGCCACCACGCGGCCGTTGACCACCAGTTCCACACAGGCGATCACAGGCTGAGCTGCGCGTGCGCGAACTGTCGCCTGCAACCTGCCGCCTGACCCCGGCAGCGCGATGACGTCGCCGGGCTCATGACCGTCCACCGTCAGCTCGATCACCGGCCCCGACGTGGCAAACGTGCGGCCGGCGCGGACCGCCGCCGCCCACGCGTCAAACGTAGGTGGCGCGTCCGGATCCAGCCGCGCCTACGTTCGCACGGCGCCCACCGGCACTTCGGCTGACATCTTGTCGGTCCCGCCCAGGAGCGGCAGCCGATAGCCGCAGTTGAGGAAGCGGTACCACTCAAGGATCGACGGGCTGTCCAGACCCGGCGCAAAGCACTGCATCTCCACGGCGTCGATACGCCCGGCCACGATGTCGGCCGCGATCTCCGCAAGCGGGAGCGGGAAGTGCGCCGCCACCGCCAGACCGCCCGCGGCGCGGCACCGCTCCTCCCAGTCCGCGAGGAGGTCGGTCACCGCACCGCCCAATCGGCCTTCGGGCCCACCACCAGCCGCCATCGGCTGCACCGGGCGCCGTGCGCCAAGGAGCGCGAGGTGGCCAAGCAGGTTCTGGCGGTTCTCGGTGCCCATCACCACCGCGTGGCGGCCCGTGGGATCGGTGGCGCCGCCCCATGGCAGATCCGTGACATTGGTGAAGTGATCGCCCCACTGGGTGGCCAGCAGGTGGACGAAGTTGACGTCTTCGGCGGCGGCCTGGAGCAGCGCCGTCGTTGGTGCGAGGTAGTGGACGTGTGAGTCGGCTGTGCGCCAGCCGTCCCTCCGCACGTCGATCGCCCGCTCGAGTGCAATCTCAACGGTCTGGGTGGCAGGTCCCACGGAGAGCTGCAGTCTGGCCGGCCGGTGGTCAAAGCCTTTGACAGCCTCCACCTCGACGGTGCCTGGCGGCAGGTCGATCTGGAACTCGCCCGGCACATACGCATAGCTGTCGCCGCCAAGCAGGAGGTCGGCGCCGTTCTCCTCCACAAGGCCGGGGTTGATCTCGTCGCGGTGGCCCAACGGCGGGAGGTAGCGTCCGTCGGCCGCCACAAAGCGCACGCGGGCGGGCGTCGTGCCGCCATCCGCGCTGATGCGAACGTCCACGCGGATCGAAGGGGCGGGGAGCGGCTGGATGGTCGTCCGTCCGTTGGGGCTCGTCTGCGGCATGTCGAGGTCCGCCACCGGCACGCGCCAGTCGCCGAACGCCAGCACCGCATCGGGTGCTGCGGCCAGGTCCACGACAACGGGGCCGTCAGGGGCGGCTCCCCCAGCGTCGCGTGGCCGTCCCCAGCCCACGATGCCGTCGGCCGCGGCGCGCTCCGGCGCGAGCGCGCGGATCGCCACGCCGAGGTCCACCGCGGGCAGCCCAGCCGCGCC
>JANYAA010000426.1 GCA_025355255.1 Chloroflexota bacterium
GTTGCGGACGAGATCGCGAAGCACGCCGAGTTCTTCAGCTTCGGCACCAACGACCTGACCCAGATGACGTTTGGCTACAGCCGTGACGACGCTGAGGGCGGCTTCCTCCTGAAGTACGTCGAGGGCATCGCCCTCCCGGGCGAGGACAAGCCCTTTCCGATCCTGCCGGAGAACCCGTTCCAGACGCTCGACGACGTCATCGCGGCCGAGATGCAGATGGCCGTGGACAAGGGGCGGTCCGCCAGGCCCGGCCTCAAGGTCGGCATCTGCGGCGAGCACGGTGGCGACCCTGCGTCCATCCACAAGTGCGAGAAGGTTGGCCTGAACTACGTCTCATGCTCCCCGTTCCGGGTTCCGGTGGCCCGGCTGGCGGCGGCGCAGGCGACGATGGCCACACAGCACGACAAGTAGCCGCTTCTCCGTTCTGCGCAGCCGGTCCGGTGGTTCGCCACCGGACCGGTTTCTGTTTGTGTGGCGGCGGGGGCATCTGTCCGGAGGCGGATTCCGGATAGTTCCAACCAAGCGGAATGAGATCTGGGCCAGGTTGTGATCGGGCGACGCGTCGCCGGGCGGCCCGACCGCATGTTTGGCATGTCCCGTGCTGGCGGGGGTCACGTCCCTACAGTTGGTGTAACAGCGGGCAGGCCGTGAAGAGAAACGGCCACCGCGTCATCCTCGCGTCGTTGGACCTGAGAAACCCACGACACGGAGGCACACCACGATGGCCGACGACAGCATGGCGCTGCTCGACACCCTGCGCAAGGCGACCGAGAGCGGGGACGTCGACGTCCTGCGCGAGGGCGTCCGCATCCTCGCCCAGGCGGTCATGGAGGCGGAGGTCAGCGGGCTGACCGGTCTCCCCAAGGGCGAACGCGACCCCGAACACCGCCTGACCCACCGCAACGGGTACCGCGACCGGCGGTGGGACACGCGGGTGGGCACGATCGACCTCGCCATCCCGCGCGTCCGCGACGGCAGCTACTTCCCGTCCCTGCTCGAGCCGCGCCGGCGGGCCGAGCGGGCCCTGCTCGCGGTCGTCCAGGAGGCGTACGTGTCGGGCGTCTCGACGCGCCGGGTGGACGACCTCGTCCGGGCCCTGGGCATCGAGGGCATCAGCCGCAGCGAGGTCAGCCGGATCTGCGCGGCCCTCGACGCCGAGGTCGAGGCGTTCCGCACCCGCTCGCTGGCGGGCGAGGCGTACCCCTACCTCTGGCTGGACGCGACCTACGTGAAGGTCCGCGAGGCGGGGAGGGTCGTGTCGATGGCGCTCCTGGTTGCGACCGGCGTCGCGCTCACCGGAGAGCGCCGGGTGCTCGGTCTCGAGCTCTCCGCGGGGCACGACGAGGGCTCGGCCTGGCCGCGCTTCCTGCGCTCGCTGGCAGCCCGCGGCCTCGACGGCGTCCGGCTCGTCATCAGCGACGACCACGCGGGGCTCGTCCGGGCGGTCGACGAGCAGTTCCTGGGCGCCGCCTGGCAGCGCTGCCGGGTCCACCTGACGCGCAATGCCCAGGACCTCGTCCCGCGGAGTTCCCGGAGCATGGTCGCCTCGGCCATCCGGATGGTCATCGAGCAGCCCGACGGCATGAGCGCCCGGGAGCAGCTCGACCGGGTGATCGACGGGCTGCGCCCGCGGTTCCCGGCGGTCGCCGAGCTGCTGACGAGGGCCGAGGCAGGCCTGCTCGCCCACTTCGCCTTCCCCGAGGCCCACCGCCGCCAGATCCGCAGCACCAACCCGCTCGAGCGGCTCAACAAGGAGATCAAGCGCCGGACCGGGGTCGTCGGGATCTTCCCCACCCGGGCGAGCGTGATCCGCCTGGTCGGCATGATCCTCGCCGAGCAGGACGACGAGTGGCAGGACGGCCGGCGCTACTTCCGGCCAGAGACCCTCGCCCTGATCGACGCCGAGCCCGACATCGAGGAGGCGCCGATGCTCATGGCGAGCTGAGCGATCAGGCGCGAGGAGGACGCGCTGTTACACACAAGCTGGGACTTGACCCTGGCGGGCGTCCAGAGCGCGGGCCGAGCACGCGTGGCCGAGGTTTGGTGACCCCCGGCGAGAGTGCGGGGAGCGTCCGATGGACGTCATTCCGCTTGCTTGGAACTATCCGGAACCCGTGCTGGAACAACACCCGCTGCTCCGCCCATGCGTCAGGCCGGGTGCATCACCATCTGGCGCGCGGCCTGGCCGGCGCGGAGGCGGTCGAAGGCATCCTCAAGTTCGGTGAGGTCAAGCCGCCGGTCGATGAGCTTGTCGATTGGCAGCCGACCCGCTAGGTAAGCCTCGGCGTATCGCGGGAAGTCAATCGCCGCCACCGCGGAGCCGTAGTTTGAACCGAGGATCCGCCGGCCGCCGTCCACAAACGGGAATGCCTCAAACGACGCCAGCTGGCCAAACCTCGTCAGCCCCACGAGCACCGCCGTTCCGCCCGGTGGCAGGGCGCCGACGGCTTGGGCGATGGTGGCGGGGTTCCCGATGGCCTCAAACACGAAGTCGGGCCCGCCATCGCCAGCTGAGGCGCGGATGGCCGCGATCGTCTTGTCGGGCTCGTCAGGCTCGGCCAGCACCAAGTGGGTGGCACCGATCTCCTCCGCGAGATCGATCTTGGCCCGGTTCACGTCGACAGCAATGATCTTGGAGGCGCCCGCGAGCCGCGCGCCCATGACGCAGGAGAGCCCGACGCCGCCCAGACCGATGACGGCAACTGTCGCGCCCGCGGGAACCTCCGCGGTTTTCACCACGGCGCCGACACCCGTGGAGACGCCGCAGCCGATGAGCGCGGCAACCTCGGGCGGCACCCCGTCGGGCATGGGGACCACTGCGGTCATGGGCACCACCTGGTGGCTGGCCATCGTGCCGATGGCGAGGTACGCGAGCACCGGAGTGCCGTCGGCGCGCGAGAGGCGTGTCGTTCCGTCAAGCTGGGCATGCGTCAGCGACGCCGAGCCCGAACAGAGCCACTGGCGCCCCCGCTGGCACTCTCGGCAGACGAGGCATGGCGCGTACCAGGAGAGCGCCACCGCCCGGTCGATGAGCGACGGGTCCAGACCCTCGCCAACCCCCTCAACCACGCCGGCGCCCTCATGGCCCATGACGATGGGGCCCGGGCGCACCCAGTGCCCGTCGCGAACGTGGAGATCCGAGTGGCAGACGCCCGACGAGGTCATCCGCACCAGCACCTCGCCCGGGCGAGGTGCTGCGAGGCGGAGCGTCTCGATCACCGTGGGGTAACCGGAGTTGGGGATGACGGCGGCCCGGATCTCGCGCATGTCAGGCATCTCCAGACGCGGGGCCGGCCGCCGATCAGCCGGTGTTCTGGAGCCCCGCGGCGATGCCGTTGATTGTGGCCCCGATGACGCCGCGCAGGGCGGTGGCCGCGGCGGCGTCGATGCCGGGCGTCCGGAGCCGCGCCAGCAGCTCCACCTGGACGGCCGACAAGGCGTCGATGTACGGGTTGCGCAGCTCGATGGAGCGGGAGAGCGTCGTGTGGCCCGCCAACAGGCGGTCCCGCCCGGTGACCAGCAGCAGCATCCGGACGGATCGACCGTGCTCGGACTCGATCTGGCTGCGGATCGCCATCGCCTCAACGCCCGGCACGAGATCGGCATAGCGGCGGAATGTGCCAAGGTCCGCCTTGGCGAGGGACAGTTCCGCATTGTCGATGACGGAGGCGAAGAACGGCCACCGCTGGTACAGCGCCGCAAGCTGCGCCACGGCCTCCTGCCCGCCTCGCATCGCTACGGACTCGAGCGCCGTCCCAAGGCCATACCAGCCGGGCAGGTTTGCCCGCGCCTGCGACCAGGCGAACACCCACGGGATTGCCCGCAGGGACGCGATGCCGTCTTGGCTCGCGCCAGTGCCAGTGGCCTTCGCGTCTGCTGCCTTGGCGACACCCGGTCGCGCCGCCGGGCGTGACCCGAGGCCAAGCCCGGCGATCAGGTCGATGGGCGTGGCCGTGCGGAAGAACGACGCAAACCCCGGCTGCTCCACGAGCGCCTGATACGCGACGCGCGAGATGGACGCGAGCTCGGTCATCACCATGGCGCCGGTTGCGCCGGCCTCGGCGACTTCGCGCTCGTGCTCTGGCGTGGAGGCGAGGAGCGCCGCGGCCGTGACCTGCTCGAGGTGACGCTGGGCGATGGACGGGTCCGCGTAGTGGGCGGCGATGACCTCGCCCTGCTCGGTGAACTTGAGGTGGCCGCTGACCGAGCCCGGCGCCTGCGCGAGGATGGCCCGGTTGGCCGGACCACCGCCGCGGCCGATGGCGCCGCCGCGCCCGTGGAACATCGTGACGGTGATCCCGTGCCGCCGCGCCGCCGCGACAAGGGCCTCCTGCGCCCGATAGAGGAGCCAGTTGGCGGCGAGGAACCCGCTCTCCTTTGAAGAGTCCGAGTAGCCCAGCATCACCTCCTGGATGTCGCCGCGGGAGCGGAGATGGGCGCGGTAGCCGGGATCGGCAAGGAGCGCGTCCAGCAGCGGGCCGGCATTGCTCAGCGCGTCAGCGGACTCGAGCAGCGGCACGACGTCAAGGGCGGGCTCCAGGGCCGGCAGGTCGGCCAGCACCGGGCTGGGGGCTCCGAGCGGATTGGGGGCTGACGCCCGCCTCGCGAGCTCCAGCACCAGCGTCACGTCGGCAGGCCCAGTGGTGAACGATATGACGTAGCGGCGACACGCCTCTTCGCCCTGCCGCGCCTGGAGGCGGGCGATGGCCCGAAACGTGGCGAGGACCTCGTCCACGGTGACGCCCGCTGCCACCTCGGTGCCCGGTGGTGCACCCGCGTCCAGCGCCGCGATGGTCGCGCGGTGCACTTCGGCGTGCTGACGCACCTCTAGCGACGCGAGATGGAAGCCAAAGACCGCCAGCTGCCAGCGCAGATCGGCCACTTCGCCATATGCCACCCGGCCCAGGCCGTCGGCAGCGAGGGCGCTCTGGATGACGTCGAGCTCAGCGTCGAGCGCTTGCGGGGAGCGGTAGCCGCCCGTGCGCGGCGCCGTCTCGCCGATGAGCGTCGCCCGCGTGCGACGGAGCCGCTCCGCTATGGCGCCCAGCCGCTGCCGGTAGGGCTCGTCGGGGAAGCGCCGCGTCAGCTGGCGCATCGTCTCGGGAAGCTCCTCAGCATCACGCGCCAGCGCGCTCCCCAGCGCCCTGTCCATACGCTCCGGCGCCACCCGAGCGGAAATGGTCTGCATCAGTCGGCCCGCAACCGCCTCGTAGCCGCGCAGCAGGTGGTCGGCCTGCAGCCGGGCCGCATCCAGCGTCACCTCCGCGGTCACGCCCGGGTGGCCGTCGCGGTCCGCGCCAATCCACGAGCCAAACCGCAGGAGTGCGGCCACACCCACCGGGCGGGTCCCGGTTCGGCCGGCATCGGCGGCAACAGCCGTCTCGGGTGACCCGCCACCGCGTCGGCTGCCCGGTTTGACGGAGACCGCGTCGAGCGCCCGGTCCACCGCCCGCTGAAAGCGGGGCACGACCGTGAACAGCGTCTCGTCGAAGATCGCCAGCGCGGAGCGGACCTCGTCCATCGGCGACGGCACCACGGAGCGCAGATCGCCCGTGTGCCACAGCAGCGTGATCTCCTCGCGGAGGCGACGGCGCAGGTCGGCATCGTCCTCGGGGGTCACCAGGGGCGCGTCAAGCGCGTCAAGCAGCCGCCGTATCCGGCGCAGCGCCTGCAGCAGCGTGCGGCGGCGTGCCTCAGTGGGGTGTGCCGTGAGGACCGAGTGCACCTCGACGTTCCCCAGAAGCGCCGCAACCTGGCCCCGGTCGCGACTGGAGGCGAGGTGGTCCAGCGCCTCGCGGACCGAGTCGTCGATGCCCCGGCCTCGCGCCCGGCGAGCACGCTGCTGGAGGGTGCGGATCCGCTGGCGCTCCTCGGCAAGGTTGGCCAGCTGGAAGTACAGCGTGAAGGCCTTGGCCACCGCCGCGGCGTCCGCAATGTCCAGACCGGCGATCTCTGCGGTGAGCCGCCCGCGCTCCACCTCGGCCTCAGCCGACCTTTCGGGACCGCCAGTGCGTTCCGCTAGGCGGATCGCGATGGTCCGGCGGCGCACCCGCTCCACGACGGCAAAGAGATCGGGCCCCGCCTGCTCGGCAATGACTTGGCCCAGCAGCGCGCCGAGGAGTCGGATTTCGCGCGCGAGCGGGTCGCGTGCGCGGCCAAGACCCGGGCCGGCCGGCTCTGCGGCCACGGCGGCAAACAGCGCTGAGGCCGTCCTTGCGGCAGGCAGGCTGGATCGGGAACCAGAGGCTCGTGCGCTCACGCGCACAGGATGCTGCGTCCGCGCCCGATCGACCAGTCCGCGCGGGTTACGGTTCGACTACATGGGCACCGTCCCGCTACCGGACCGCAACCAACGCTGGTGGCGGGCGGGCATAGGCTTGCTGTGTCATGGACACGCCACCGCAGGTCTCGTCGCCGCGGGACCCGCTCGCCGAACTCCAGTTTCTCCACGAGATCTTGCGTGTGGCCACCACGGCGAGAACCTGGGAGGAACTGCTCGAGACCGTCGTGGATGGCACGCGCGACGCGCTACACGCCAGCGTCAGCTCGCTGTATCTGCTCGACCGAGATGGCGCGCGCCTCACGCTCGCGGCGACCAACGGTTTGGACCGCCACCACATCGGCCGGGCCGCGGTGCCGATGGGCGAGGGCATCACCGGCCGGGTGGCCGCCGCGCGTGCGCCCATGATCATCCCGGACGTCCGCGCCGATGAGCGCTTCCTCTGGGTTCGCGGGCTGGACCAGCGCCGGTACATCGCATCGATGCTCTCCGTGCCGCTCACGTGGCGCGACCAGGTGGTGGGCGTGCTCAACGTCCAGACGGAGCTGCTGCGCGACTTCACGCCTTCGGACCTCGCCCAGCTCTCCGCAATCGCAGACCTGCTCGCGGGGATCGTTGAGAAGGGCCGGCTCCAGAAGGAGGCCGAGGCGCAGATCGTGGAGCTTACGGCGCTTGACCAAGCGCGCAGCGAGCTGATCGCCCTTGTCACCCATGAGCTGCGCACGCCGCTCGCAGTGGTCCGCGCCTACACGGACCTCCTGTCGGAGGAGCCGGCGCTTGACGGCCGGTCGTCCCGCGACTCGACCCGCCGCGCGACACGCGCCTCGTGGCACTTGGGCACGCTCGAGCAGATCGAGCGCCTCGACCGACTGGTGGACTCGATCCTCGAGTCTGTGCGCGTTGTGCCCGACCAGCCGCCCGATCTTCGGGTGCTTGACCTGGGCGCCGTGACAGTCGAACTCCTGCACGAGCTCGCCCCGCTGCTGCACCGCCATCGCACGGTGCTGGGCGAGACACGCCCGCTGTCCGTGCTCGCCGATCCGGCTCGGCTTCGACAGGTGATGGAGCACCTCCTCGAGAACGCCGTGAAGTACGCTCCGCCGGCCACGGCCATCACCCTTGAGTGGGGGATCGTGGAGGGTGTGGCGCGGCTCGCCATCGTGGATGAAGGCCCCGGCATTCCCGAGGAGTGGCGGGAGCGCATCTTTGAACCGTACGCGCGCCGCGAGACAAACACGGCCCGCGGATCCGGCATCGGGCTCTATGCCGCGCGCCGGATCGCCCAATCCATGGACGGCCGGCTCTGGTGTGAGCCGGCGGCCACCGGCGGGGCGAGGTTTGTCCTGGCGCTGCCCGCCGCCGCGGCTGTCTGAACCCCTGTGATCAACGTCAGCTCTGTGGACATGAGAGGTAGTTCGAGGTGATTGGTACACGCCCCCTGCGCATCCTGGTGGTGGACGACGACCCCGCGATGGTTGGCGCCATCACCGCCCTCGTTGGCACCGAGGGCCACCAGGTGATTACGGCCTACGACGGCCTGACGGCCGTGAAGCGCTTCCGCGAGGAGCGGCCTGACCTTGTGCTGCTGGACCTCGCGATGCCAGGTCCTGACGGGTTCACCGTGATTGGCCAACTGCGCTCATCGGGCAACGTGCCCGTGCTGGTGGTCTCGGGCGAGAGCGCCGAGGCGGCCAAAGTGAAGGCGCTGGGCATCGGGGCGGACGACTACCTTGTCAAGCCGTTTGGCAAGCAGGAGCTGCTGGCACGCATTGCCGCGGTCATGCGCCGTGTGGACCTTGCGGGGACTCGCCTGGGCGGCGACGGCGCGCCCGGGGTCCTCACCGCGGGTTCGCTCACGCTGGAGCCCGCTCGTCACGAGGCCCGGGTTGGCGCCATTGGCCTGGGCCTGACGCCCACTGAGTTCCGCCTGCTTGAGGCGCTGGTCCGCGCCAACGGGGATCTCGTGCCACACCACCGGCTCGCGCGCGCTGGCTGGCCGGCAGAGCCCGATCCCGATCTGCTCTGGCTCAAGCCCCATCTCGCGCGCCTTCGCTCAAAGCTTGAGGCTGTGGGCGGTCCGCGGATTGTGGCCGTGCGCTCGGTGGGCTATCGCATCGAGGCTGACGAGCCGGCCTGAGGGAGCGCGCCCGCGCGACCCCGCCCGCGCGACCCCGCGTCCGGCCCGCATCATGGCCGCCGGGTAGGCCAGCGGCGCGGCGGGTGGGTCGATTGGCCACGCCACCGGACCAGTTGCGCGGTGGGAAGGTCGCGCAGCGCGCAGCTGGTCCCGGAGACGGCCCGATTGCGCGCGCACTGCGCAGTTGGTCCACGGGGCGGCCCGCAGTGCGCCGGGCGATCCCGCCGAAGAATCGAACGGCCCCGGGGCGTGACCGGGGCCGTTGCGTTGTGGTGGCGCGCCGCGCTGCGGCGCAGGGTGCGTCAGCTGGCGCTGGGACCCGTGGAGTTGCCGCTGGCGTCGTGCGCGTCGTCTGCGCAGCCAACCTTGCAGCCGCGGGCGTCGCGGCCGGCCATCGGGGAGAAGTGGTGCCAGTTGCCGGTGGCCGAGCGCTCAAGACGGCAGCCGCACGAGCTGCAAGTGACCGGGCCAGAGTAGCTCTCGGCGGCGCCGGCGAGGCCGTTGGTGTCGAAAGCGGGGTACGTCATTGGTGGGTGTCCTTCCCGTTCAGAGCGGACCGGCTGACGCCGGCGATGCGGACGGACCGGGACCTGATCCGTGGACGCTGGAGCTGCGCGTTTGCAGGGCCGCATCCTGCGCTCGCCAGATGAAGAGATCGGCACCAAGGGGGGCGCAGCGGGGTTGTGATTTGGTTGCGTGCCGCGTTCGCGCTCAGCCCTGCGCTCACTCCGCCTGCAGCACGCCCGTGCGGCGCACAACCCAGCCGGCCGTGGTGCCCTGCAGCAGCAGCGTGACCAGCACGATGCCGAAGACGCCCCCGGCGATGAGGTGGCGCTCGGGCAGATCGGGCGGCAGGGCCAGCACCAGCGCCACCGCAATTGCGCCGCGTAGACCCGCCCAGAACATCACGTGCTGGTAGCCCAGCGACAGGCGCACGCCGGGCGGGCCAAGCCGCTGGCCGATGCCGATGACGCCGTAGACCACGGCCGCGCGCGCCGCCGTCATGGCCAGGTAGCCCACGGCGATCACCGGCAGGGCGACAGCGAGATCGCCAGGCGTGATGACCACGCCCACGAGCAGAAACACAACGGCGGTAAGCAGGTAGGCGGTGAATTCCCAAACCGTGTCGAGTGCCTGCGTGGTGGCCTCGGGGAGCGCCCACCGCGCTCCGGTGTTGCCGATGACCATGCCCGCCACCACCGTGGCGATGATCCCGGACTGGTGGAAGTGCTCCGCCACCAGGTACGTCCCGTAGGCGATCACCACGGTGGCCATGACCTCCACGAGGCGGTCGTCCGCAAGGTGCATCACCCGCACGCCCACAAAGCCCGCAACGAGGCCCAAGAGCGTGCTGGCCACAACCGCGACGGCAAACGTGGCGAGACCGTCCGCGATGCCCACGTGCGTGCTAACAGCCGTCAGGGCGATGCCAAACAGGACGACGCCGGTTCCGTCGTTGAGCAGGCTCTCCGCCTCCACCACGGTGGTGAGGGACGGGGGTGCCTTGAGCTGCTTGAAGATGGCGATGACGGCTACCGGGTCCGTGGCGCAGACGATGGCGCCCAGCAGGAATGCGAGCGGCAGTGGCAGCCCGGTGACCGCGGAGACTGCCGCGCCAACGACGCCCGCGGTCAAGGCCACACCGGGGACTGCGAGCACGGCGACGACAGGGAACGCGCGCCGGAGCTCGTCCAGATGGATCTTGTAGGCAGCCTCAAACACGAGACCTGGGATGAGGACCGCCAGGATCAGCTCATGGGTGATCTCGATGTGGGCGGCGGGGCCGGTCACCGAGATGGCGAGCCCGGCCACAACCAGCGCCACGGAGTAGGGGATGGGCAGGCGCGCGGACACCTTCGCCACGACGAGCGCGACTGCCACGGCGATCGCGAGCAGGATCACCAGGAGCTCCACGGCCGCAATGCCCTCGCTGCCCATCGGCCTCACTCCGCTGCCGTCCGCCACGTTCGTGTGGCAGCCTCGAGCGTACCGGAACTGGCGGGCCGGGTACGCTGTGCGGACCACACGGAGGATCGCATGGACCTTGGGCTTGCTGGCCGCCGGGCACTTGTCGGCGGCGGCGGATCGGGCATCGGCAACGGCATCGCTGCGGTGCTGGCGGCTGAGGGCGCGCGCGTTGCGCTGATCGGGCGGACGCGGCAGCGGATTGACGGCGAGGCCTTGCGGCTGGGCGGCGTGGGCGTGGTTGCTGATCTGGCCACGGCAGACGGCCCCGCGGAGGCTGTTGCGGCGGCGATCGCTGCGATGGGCGGTCTCGACCTGCTGGTGGTCAACACCGGCGGTCCCGCGAGCGGGACGTTTGACGCGCTGTCCGAGACCGATTGGGACAACGCGATCAACGGCACGCTGCGCTCGGTGATCCGGCTGCTCCGCGCGGCGTTGCCCGCGCTCCGGGCTGGCCAGGACCCGTCCATCCTGATCGTCCTCTCGTCGTCTGTTCGCGAGCCCATTCCGGCGCTCGTCACGTCCAACACGCTGCGTCCGGGTCTGGCGGGACTGGTGAAGTCGCTGCAGACCGAGATTGCGCCGGTGCGGATCAACGGCCTTGCGCCGGGCCGCATCGCGACGGACCGCATCGCGTTCCTAGACGGAAAGCGGGCCGAGGCTGCGGGGGTCACGCGCGACGAGATCGCCCGCCGCACGCAGGCGAACATCCCGCTTGGCCGCTACGGTGAGCCCGCTGAGATTGGCCGGGTTGGCGCGTTCCTGTTGTCGCCCGCAGCGTCATACGTCACTGGCGCAATTGTTCCCGTGGACGGCGGGATGATCAAGGCGCTGCCGTAGCCGCAAGAGCGACCCGGTGGCGTGCCGCGTAGGGAGGCGCTATGGACCGCACGGAGCTCGACGCTCTCGCGATGTTGGCCGGTCTAGCAGCAGCGCGCAGGCGGGCACCCGGAGGCGTGACGATCCGCCCCTGGCAGGCGGACGCCGACTACGTTCCGATGGCCGAGGTCAGGTCGGCCTCGGCGCTGGACGACGGCCAGGACTTCAACACCGAACCGGACCAGCTCCGCGCGGACGTGGAGGTCTCGCAGGTGAAGCCGGCCGTGACGACCCTCCTCGCCGAGGTGGACGCCCGTGTCGTCGGCTGGGCCAGGATTTCCGGGCCTGGGTTTGCCCCAGACATCGGGGTTGTGCTCACACATGGCGGCGGCGTGATCCCAGAGGCTCGCCGCCGCGGGATCGGCCGTGCGCTGCTGGCCGGGATACAGGCGATTGGGCGCGGCCGGCTCGACGGGTTCGAGATCCCGCCGGGAGCGCGCGCGCTATTCCAGACGTACGCCGGTATGACGCCCGCTCCCATGGCCCTGCTCGAGGGCGACGGCTATAGCGCGGCGCGATGGGCGTTCGGCATGGTGCGCCGATCGCTTGACGCGATCCCCGATCGCGAATTGCCGGCCGGAGTCGAACTGCGTCCCGTCCTGGATGAGGCCGCTGCGTTTCGCGTCGTACGAGCGATGAATGCCGCCATGGCCGATCACCCGGGCTGGATCGACCTTGGGGAAGAGCAGTCTCGGGCGGCGGTCGGCCATCCCATCTACGGGCAGACCGACGTGTGGCAGGTAGCCTGGGTCGGTGACGAGCCCGTGGCCGGGGTCCTGGGATATGTCGACGAGAGCGAGAACCAAAAGCGGGGTCGTCTGCGCGGCTACACGGAGGCGATCTGGACGGCCCGACCCTGGCGTCGGCGCGGTCTCGCCTCAGCGCTGATCGCCGCGAACCTGCGCCTGCTGCGGGAGCTGGGCCTGACCGAAGCGGCCCTATTCGTGGACACCGAGAACCCGTCGGGCGCGTTGCGCGTATACGAGCGGATGGGCTTCGAGGCGGAGACCAAGGAGATCCTGTACCGGCGACCGGTCTAGCGGAGATCGGCGGCTGGGCGTCAGCCGCCGAGCAGCAACGGCAGGACGGATCCCGCTCTCAAATGCTGGTCCAGCCCGGTCCGGCGGAGCACGTCGCGCAGGTCGTCCACGGTGGCCGGATCTGGCGGCACACCCGGCGCCCGCAGCGTTGCGTGGGCGATGGCGCCGCGCCACTGGTAGACCGTCTTGCGGATGGCCAGGTTGACCAGCGCCTGGTTCTCAAAGCGGATCAGCGTGGCGAAGCGGTCAAACACGGCAGCCGCGCCATCGCGGTCGCCCGCGTTCCAGCACCGCAACACCGCCACGAGGACCTCGGGGAACCCAAAGCCCGTCATCGTCCCGTGCGAGCCCCGGCGGAGCTCCTCAAGCATCATCTCACCGCCCAGACCGCCCAGCACCACTACGTCGGGCGAGCCTGCAACGAGCTTGCCCGCCTTGGGCGGCGTCGGCTCCTCCTCAAGCTTGATGACTCGGCACGAAGGCGCCTCGGCCGCCAGCGCCAGGAGGAAGTCCACCGACATCGGCACCCCGGAGCTTGCGGGATGGTCCTGCACCACCACAGGGATAGAGATGGCCTCGGCCACGGCGAGGTAGTGGCGGCGGAGCGCGGCGTCCGTGGGCCGGGCGAGCGGCGGCGGGGCCAGCATTACGGAGTGGGCGCCGGCAGCCTGCGCTTCGCGCGCAAAGGCGATGGCGCGGTCCGTGGCGGCATGGGAGACGCCCACACAGACGGGGATGGCACTGCCGGCCTCGGCCAGCACGAGCTCCTGGACACGCGTTCGCTCGGCGTCGCCCAGCCGGCCCGCCTCGCCCAGCACGCCCAAGATGGTCATGCCGTCCACGCCCGTCGCGCGGACGAAGCGGACAAGACCCGGGAGCGAGGCCTCGTCCAGCGTCCCATCGGGGAGGAAGGGAGTCGGGACGATATTCCAGACGCCCCGCAGGGCCTCAATGCCGCTCATGCCGCTCCTGCTGCGTGCGGCTGCTACCTGCCAGCCGCCATCTGTCACCAGACTGACGCGAGCCTACCGGAATCCTCCTTGTGCGGTTCTGCCGTCTCGGCGCCTGGTCGCCGACATGCCCGGACCCAGCCGCTTGACGCTGGCCCGCTGGCGCGGCAAGATATCCGTGTAATCGATTGCGGGACTAGGGAGTACGTCTGGATGACACCATCGGCTGCCGCACGGCATGACCTCCTCCTCCGCGTAGCCCCCGCCGGCCCCGACGGCTGCATCAGCCACGTGGACCCCGCCATCGCCGGCTGGGATTTGACCACGGTCACCGTCTACCGCCTCACGGCGGGCCAGACCGTTGAGCGCGCCGCGGACGATCAGGAGCGCCTCGTCCTGCTGCTCGAGGGCTATGGCAGCGTCACGGTGGGGGACAGGGATCTTGGCCGCATCGGCTCCCGCATGAGCGTCTTTGACGGCCCGCCGCCGCCCATCGTGCTTGTCGCGCCCGGCACGGCGTTCCGCCTGACCGCCGAGGGAGACGCGCTGGTCGCGGTTGGTGCAGCGCCCGGCGGCCCCATCCGTGTCAACCGGTATGTCGCTCCAGAGGACGTCCTCGTTGAGGCGCGCGGCGCGGGCAACACGGCCCGCCGGATCCACCATCTCCTGCCGCCTGCTGCGGAGGCCGGCCGCCTCATCGCTTTCGAGGTCTTCACCCCCGGCGGCAACTGGTCCAGCTACCCGCCGCACAAGCACGACACGGAGAACCCGCCCGTTGAGGCGCGGCTGGAGGAGTACTACTTCTACCGCTTCGCCAAGCCGCAGGGCTTTGCGTTCGCCCGCGTCTACACGGCGGACCGGAGCCTGGACGAGGCGATGACGCCGATGGACTGCGACGTCGTGCTGATCCCGGAGGGCTACCACCCGGTAGGCGTTCCGGCCGGGTACGACTGCTACTACCTCAACATCATGGCCGGCCCCAATCGGGCCTGGTTCTTCACCCTGGACCCAGACCACGCCTGGCTTATGAACTGGAGCCCGGCTGCGCCGACCGCCGCCCAGGAGGGCACTGCCAAATGACCGCCGCTCTTGTCGTCAGCCCGCTCGCCAGGATGGTGGAGACCACCGCCACCGACTACTGGAACGATTCCTGCGCCGTGGCCGAGTTGGCCTACGCGGTGGAGCGCGGGGCGACCGGCGCCACCTCCAACCCGACCATCGTGGGCGAGGTGATGAAGAAGGAGAAGGACCACTGGGTGCCGCGCGTGCGCGAGATCGCCGCCGACAACCCGACGTGGTCCGAGGTGGAGATCACCTGGGCGCTGATCGAGGAGATGGGCGTCCGCGGCGCGGCCATCCTGGCACCGGTGTTTGAGCGCGAAGATCGCCGCAAGGGTCGCCTCTCGCTCCAGACAAACCCAGCCAACTACCGCGATCCCGTCCGCATGGCGGAGCAGGCGGTCCACTTCGCGACGCTGGCGCCAAACATTCAGGTTAAGTTCCCCACGACGGCGGCGGGTCTCGTTGCCATCGAGGAGGCCACCGCGCGTGGCGTGGTCATCAACGCGACGGTGGTGTTCACCGTCGCCCAGTGCATCCAGGCCGCTGAGGCCGTGGAGCGCGGGCTGCGCCGCTTTGAGGCGTCGGGCGGCGACACCAGCCGGTTCTCCCCGGTGTGCTCGCTCATGGTTGGCCGCCTTGACGACTGGATGAGCGTCCTCGTGGGTCGCGACGACATCGCGCTGGATCCGGCTGCGGTCAGCTGGGCGGGCCTGGCCGCGTTCAAGCTCGCCTACGGCATCTTCGGGGAGCGCGGCTACCGCACGCGGCTGCTGGCCGCAGCCTATCGCCACCGGCTCCACTGGACGGAGCTTGTGGGCGGCGATGTCGTCCTGACCATGCCCCACGCCTGGCAGGTACGGTTCAACAACAGCGGGATCGACCCGCTGCCGCGCATCGACATCCCAGTGGACCAGAGCTACATCGACGACCTGCTCCTGCGGGTCCCGGACTTCCGCCGTGCGTACGAGCCGGACGGCCTCGTGCCAGCGGAGTTTGAGCGCTACGGCGCGGCAGCCCGCACGCTCCGCTCCTTCGTTGGCTCATACCACGATCTCGTTGGTGTGGTCCGCGACATCATGCTGCCCAACCCGGACGTGAAACCGTAATATCGCTGTATTGCTCAGTCGTTGACGTACCCGACTAGAGTTAGCTACCAGAGAACCTAGCCGCCAGCCATCCCAGGAGGCATACCGCATGGCCATCAAAACTCCGGCGCTCCCGATCATGAGCCACTGGATCGGCGGCAAGGCCGTCGATGTCCCGCTCGACGGGACAGCCCCCATCTACAACCCGGCCACGGGCCAGGTCATCGCCCACGTGCCGCGCGGCGGCGTCGCCGAGGTGAACACCGCAGTCGAGGCGGCCAAGGCCGCCTTCCCTGCCTGGCGCGACACGCCGCTCATCGCGCGCAGCAACATCTTCTTCGCCTTCCGCGGGCTGATGTTCGAGCACCGCGAGGAGCTCGCCCGCCTCATCACGCGCGACCACGGCAAGACGTTCCCGGACGCGCTCGCCGAGGTGCTCCGCGGCATCGAGACCATCGACTTCGCTTGCGGCCTGCCGGTCCACCTCTCCGGCATGATGACCCCCAACCTGTCCACCAAGGTGGACTCGTACACCTTCCGCGCGCCGCTGGGCGTTGTGGCGGCCATCACGCCGTTCAACTTCCCGGTGATGGTCCCCACGTGGATCTATCCGATCGCGCTGATGGCCGGCAACACCGTCATCCTCAAGCCGTCCTCCCACACCCCGGGCGCCACGCAGCTCCAGGCTGAGCTCTGGTCGAGGGCCGGCGGCCCCGCCGGCACCTTCAACATCGTGTACGGCGGCAAGGAGGCGGTCGCCGCGATCGTCGAGCACAAGGACATCCGGGCCATCCAGTTCGTCGGCTCCACCAAGGTCGGCCGCTACGTCTACGAGGAGGGCACCAGGCGCGGCAAGCGCGTCGGGTCCTTCACGTCGGCCAAGAACGCCATGCTCGTCCTGCCGGACGCGGACATGGACCTGGTTGCCGACGCGGCCGTCGCGGCAGGCTATGGCTCCGCAGGCGAGCGCTGCATGGCGCAGACGCTGATGGTCGCCGTGGGCGACACCGGCGACAAGCTCCGCCCCAAGATCCTTGAGCGGATCGCCCGCCTCAAGATCGGCAACGGCATGGAGCCGGGCGCCGACATGGGCCCCATCTACTCCAGGGAGCACCGCGAATCCATCATCAAGTGGATCGGCATCGGCGAGTCCGAGGGTGCCGAGCTCGTGGTTGACGGCCGCAAGTTCACCAACCCCGACTCCCCCGAGGGCTGAGCGCCCGGGCACGGCACCGCGCCGGGCAAGCAAGGAGCCGGTCCGGACCCGAAGGCCCTAGGACCGGCTCCCCGCGCTATGACCTCTGGGGGGTTACGAGTTGCCGGGGAAGAC
>JANYAA010000363.1 GCA_025355255.1 Chloroflexota bacterium
CGAGATGAAGGCGCCGGTGAAGGCCCTGGGCTACAACGCCCAGTGGCCCGGCCCCACCATCCGCGTCACCGAGGGCGACAAGGTCCGCGCGGTCTTCAAGAACAACATGAAGGAGACCACAGGGGTCCACTTCCACGGTGAGGAGTTCGCGGACTTCTTCCAGGATGGCGTTCCGTTCGTGACCCAGAAGCCGTTCGCCCAGGGCGAGACCTATACGTACGAGTTCACCGCTAGCCGGCCGGGCTCGCTGATGTACCACTCGCACCACAACGCCACCGACCAGGTGGGTCACGGCCTGCTGGGTGCCTACATCGTGGATCCCAAGAAGCCCACGCCGGACGACAAGTACGACCGCGAGTACGTCTGGATCTCCAACGACTCACTGGGCGGCTTCACGATCAACGGCCACGGGTTCCCGGCGACGGTCCCGGTCCTCGCCGCCATCGGCGAGACCGTCCGCGTCCGGTTCATGAACGAGGGCACGATGATGCACCCGTGGCATCTCCACGGGTACAAGATGAAGGTCGTCGCGCGCGACGGCTACAACCTCGGCAGCGCCGCGTTCTACTGCGACACCCTGGGCGTCAACCCCGGCGAGCGCTACGACGTGAACATCGTGGCGGAGCGGCCGGGCGTCTGGGCCTTCCACTGCCACATCCTCACGCACGTCGAGGGCGCGGACGGCATGTTCGGCATGGTGAGCACGCTCATCGTGGTGCCGCAGAAGGCCCACGTGGACGCGATCGTCGCGGCGCTGCTTGCCTGAGCGGCGCCCCCCGGGCGTATCGGAGATGACCATGACTGCTTCGCGGAGCGAGCGTCAAACGGCAGCCCAACCGCCGTCTATGCCCGCGCCCGGGGCTGACCAAGCCCCGCCGCAGGCGATCATGCGCAAGCTGCTGCTGGCAACGGACTTGTCCGAGGCCTCGTCCTCCGCAACGGAAGAGGCCTTTGATCTGGCGTCGCGGCTGGGCGCCTCGCTGCTGATCGTGTCTGTCATCGATCCGGGCTCGCTCCTGCTGCCCGGCGGCCGCTTCCGCGTTCGCGTTGACCAGGTTCGTGAGCTGCGAGAGCAGCTGGCCCAGGAGCTCGTTGAGCGCGGGCGACGAGACGGAATCACCGTCTCGTTCCTCGTATGGACGGGCGACCCCGGCGACATGATCTGCTCGGCAGCCGAGGCAGAGCACGTGGACATGGTGCTCGTGGGCAGCCACGGGCGCGGTGCCGTGGGCCGGCTCTTTCTGGGATCCGTCTCCGAGCACGTCGTGCGCAACGCGCCGTGCCCGGTGCTGGTATGCCGCCCGCGCGAGGTCCATGCCGGGTAACCAGCCACAACCACGCTGCCCACAGGAGAGCCCGGCTGTCTGACGGCCGGGCTCTTCGATTGTCGGCGCCACAATCCGGGTGGCCGCCGGGGAGGCCAACTGCGCGGTGCCTGCGCTGTTTGGTCCGACGGAGCGCCCAGTTGCGCGTTGGAGAGGCAGTTGAGGGCCTCGCAGCGCGCAACTGGGCCTGCGGGCGGCCCGCCTGAGCCAGCAGCGCCCGGTTGGACCCCGGGGCGGCCCAACCGCACCGGCGAGGTCGCCCGGGTACGGACAGAGCGAGGGCCGGCTCCCCTACTTCGTGTAGACGCCGCCCGGATCGAGCTCCTCGCGGACAAGCCGCAGCTCCTCGCTGGTGGGCGCAGGCGTGGCTTGCAGGTGCGGGCTGATCTTGGGCTCCCAGGCGATGGTCGCGCGGACCTCGTCCAGCGTGGCGCCGGGGTGCAGCGAGTCCAGACGCATCTCGCCGGTCTCGTCAAAGTGCCAGATGCCCAGATCGGTCACCACCACGGATGGCCCGCGCCCGTTCCAGCCGCCGGCGCGGCGGATGGCCTCGGCCTCCTGAGCCCCGCCGAGGTTGCCTGGCGAGGTCCGGAAGTCGATCTCGTTGACGAAGGAGCGAGCGGACTGGCGCATGATCACGAAGACGTTCTTGGCGTTGATGGCGATCTCACAGGCGCCGCCAGAGCCCGGCAGCCGGGTCTTGGGCGCGTCGTAGGGGCCAATCACGGTGCTGTTGAGGTTGCCGAACCGATCGATCTGCGCCGCGCCCAGAAAGCCCACATCAATCAGGCCGCGCTGCAGGTAGAACGCGAACAGCTCAAACATCGAGACCACGGCGGTGGCGCCGGTCACGATGGTTGGGTCCCCGATGGAGAGCGGCAGGCGCGCCGGCTGGGCGCCGAAAACGCCAGCCTCGTAGACAAGCTCAAGCTCGGGCGCCACGGTGCGCTTGGCGAGGTTGACCGCGATGTTGGGCAGACCCACGCCCACAAAGCACACCCGCTGGCCGGCGAGCTCGCGCGCGGCGGCCACGATCATCATCTCGGACCGGGAGAAGGCGGGGGCGGGGGCGGGGGCGGTGTCGCTCATCAGCGGTACTCCCCGTAGTCCACGGACCCCGATGGCGCAGAACCCGGCTGGAGGGTGGCGATGCGCTCGGCGCCGAGCTTCGCCACGTATGCGGCACGATCCGGCAGGTCGTACACCCAATCCTTGAGCCACTGCTGGACAGCAGACTCGTCACGGCTGATCGGGTCCCAGTCCAGGTAGAAGCGGTTGTCGCGGTCGTAGGCCCCCTGGACGTACGAGGGGTGCGCGCCATAGGGCTCCACAACCACCGCGTCCACGATGAGCCCGGGGATGATCGTGCGGTTGGGATCTGCCCGGACCACCGCCTCGTCCACCAGTTCCTCCACCACGATGATCACCCGATCGGCGGCGAACGCGGCTTCCTTCTGGCAGCCCAGCAGGCCCCAGACCTGGGTGTTGCCGCTGGCATCGGCCCGCTGGGCGTGGATGATCGCCACGTCCGGGTTGAGCGGCGGGACGGCGTAGATGACCTCGTCCGAGAACGGCGAGCGGATGGGCCGGATCAGCGGGTTCGCCTTGGGCAGGTCCGTCTCGAAGTAGCTGCGGAGCGGCATGAAGGGGAGCCCCGCCGCGCCGGCCGTGTACCGCGAAACCATACCGAAGTGGCTGTACTCCTCGATTTCCAGGGGCGTCTGGCCCGGGGCGAGCGAGGCTGGCTCAATGCGTCGCCGGATGGCGTTGAGACCGCCGACACCCGGGTTGCCCAGCCAGCTGAAGATGAGCTTGCGGGCGACGCCGCCGGCGATCATCTGGTCGTAGATGACATCCGGCGTCATGCGCGCCAGAACGAGATCGCGCTTGCGCTGGCGGATGATCTCGTGGCCTGCGGAGAACCCGATGAGGTGGGTGAAGCCCTCGATCGCCACGGTGTCGCCATTGCGGACGAGGTCCGCCACGGCGCCGTGCATCGAGACGACCTTGCTGGTGCTCATCTGACGATGATGCCAGTTACGCAGCGCCTACCGGAGCCCCGTGGTGAAGGGCCACCTGCTCCACGGACTCCGTGAAGAGGCGCATTGCCGTCTCGGCCTCGGCCTCGGTGACCACCAGCGGCGGCGACATCCGGACGCAGTCGTCGCCCGCTTCAAGCACCAGCAGCCCGCGCGCAAACGCGGCCATCTGGACGGCTTCGGCCGTGTCCCCTGAGTCAAACTGGATGCCGATCATCAGGCCCTTGCCGCGCACGTCGCGGACGACGCCCGGGAAGCGGTCCACCAGGGGGCGCAAACCGTCCATGATCTGGCGACCGCGGATGGCGGCATTGGCCATCAGCCCGCCCTCGAGGAGCTTGATGGTCTCCAGCAGCGCAGCGCAGGCCACCGGGTTGCCGCCGTACGTGCTGCCGTGGGCGCCGGGACCCCAGGTCATCACGGACTCCTTGGCGATCATCGCGCTGATGGGCATGCCGGAGCCGATCCCCTTGGCCGTGAGCAGGATGTCCGGCTCCACGTCCCAGTGCTGGATCGCCCACATCTTGCCCGTGCGCCCTGCGCCGGACTGGACCTCGTCAGCGATGAGCATGATCCCGTGCTTGTCGCACAGGGCGCGAAGGCGGGCCAGGAACTGGGCGTCGGGGACGACATAGCCGCCCTCACCCTGGATGGGTTCCACGATGATCGCGGCGAACTCGTTGGCCGGCATCAGACGCTTGAAGATGCGCTGCTCGATCTCATCCAGCCCCTCGAGGCTGTACGGCACGTGGTAGACGCCGGGCAGCAGCGGGCCAAAGCCCGCGTGGTACTTCGCCTTGGATCCCGTGAGGCTGACGGCGCCCATGGTTCGACCGTGGAAGGCGCCCAAGAACGCGATCACGTTCTGGCGCCCGGTGTGATGGCGGGCGAGCTTCAGGCCTGCCTCAACCGCCTCGGCCCCGGAGTTGCCGATGAACACGCGGGTCTTGCCCTTCATCGGCGCGATGCGGGCGAGCTCGGCTGCGGCGCGGGCGTAGATGGGCAGGTAGAAGTCGCTGGCACTCATGTGCTGGAGCAGGCCGGCCTGCTCCTGGATGGCGGCGACCACTGCCGGGTGGCTGTGACCCGTTGAGTTGACGGCGATGCCCGCGGCAAAGTCCAGGAAGACGTTGCCGTCGATGTCCTCAAGCTTGCAGCCAAGACCGCGCACCGGAACGATCGGGTACGCCCGCGGGAGGCTGGGGCTTGTCCAGGTCTCGTCAAACACCACATGTGCCCGGGCCTTGGGGCCGGGGATCGCGGTGATGATGTCCGGGACGGGTCGCTCGTCAAGCGGCTTGGTCACGGCGGCCTCCTCGGGTGCTGCGGGCTGGTTCTCGGCGGTCGTGGCGGGGACGGGCCGGGGCCGAAAGCGGATAGGACTTATGCAGTCTGCATAGTCGATGCTACCAGAACCGGCGCCTCCGAATGACGCCAGGCAGCGTGCCGGTCGCCGTTTCCCTCAATCAGCACCCATGCGCGTACTCGGATGCGAAACCGGATCCAGGGGGCCGGATGACCGGTCGAAACGCACTCAGTTAGAACTGCGGCGGCTGGCTGAGAACATGCCGTCGCCTAACACGCGCCACAGTGCTACATGAAGGAAACGCACCGGCGCCGTGGACCCGAAGAAACCGGGGGCGCGACCGCGCCGGGTTCAGTCCACGATGGTGTGGCTCTGCTCCCGCAGGAACTGTGCGACGTAGTACATCGACAGGGCGGACTTGCCGGTGGAGCCGGAGCCCTTCCAGCCGCCAAACGCCTGCACGCCCGGCCACGCGCCGGTGGTGGCGCCGGCACGGCGGTTGACGTAGACGGCGCCTGCCTGGATCTCCTCGAGGAACTTGGCGATCTCGGCCTGGTCCTCCGCGAAGATCCCCGCCGTGAGGCCGTAGGTGTTGGCGTTGGCGAGGGCCAGCGCCTCGTCAAGCGAGTCCACAGCCGCCACCGCTGTGAACGGCGCGAACAGCTCGTCGCGGAACAGGCGGTGCGACGACGGCAGGCCAACGACGGTGGGCTCCACATAGAAGCCACGGGCGAGGGCGCCGTCCGTCAGGTGCTCGCCACCGGTGAAGACCTTGCCGTCACGCCGGGCCTCGGCGACGGCCTTCTGGTGGCGGTCCACTGCGCGCTGGTCGATGACCGGGCCCATGAACGCCGTCCGCGGCAACGGGTCGCCCACCACCAGCTTCTCGGTCTTGGCGACAAGCTGGCGGATCAGCTCGTCGTGGACTTCGCGGTCCACGTAGACACGGCTGTTGGCAGAGCACTTCTGCCCGCCGTAGCCAAACGCGGAGCGCATGATCCCCTCGGCCGCCTCGTCCAGGTCGGCCGTCTTGGTGACGATGGCCGGGTTTTTGCCGCCCATCTCCACGATGGCCGGGCGCGGATAGACGGTGGCGAACTTGCGGAACAGGTCGATGCCAACTTCGTAGGAGCCCGTGAAGACGATGCCGTCGATGCCGGGGTTCGTCTGGATCTCGTCGCCCACGGACTCGCCCGGGCCCATGACAAGGTTGAACACCCCGTCGGGAACGCCCGCGTCGCGGTAGCACTCCATGAGCGCAACGGCGGACATCGCCGCGATGGAGGCAGGCTTGAAGACGACGGTGTTTCCGGCCATCAACGCTGCCGAGGTGGGGCCCGTGGACAGGGCCATCGGGAAGTTGAACGGGCTGATGACGGCAAAGACGCCGTGCGGCCGCAGGATGGACTTGGTGCGGACCGATGAGTCACCCAGGTTGTCCATCGGGTGCTCGTAGAAGTTGTTGTCGCGCGCCGTCTTGCTGTAGTAGCGGATGAGGTCTGCGGCCTCCTCCACCTCGCCCAGAGCCTCAATGCGGGTCTTGCCCACCTCGATGGCCATCATGCCGCCGTACTCCATCTGGCGCTCGGAGATCAGCTCGGCTGCCTCCGCCAGGATCGCAAGGCGCTTCTCCCAGCCAAGACGGAACCACGCGGGCTGCGCCTTGCGGGCAGCGGCGATGGCGTCCTTCACGTCGTCCCGGGTGCCCTTGGCGAACGTGCCCACGACGATGTCGCGGTCGATTGGCGAGCGGACCTCAAAGGTGCCTTCGCCGTCGCGCTCCTTGCCGCCGATGAAGTTGCGGTGGTACGCGCCGAGCCGGCCCTTCGCCTTCTCGAGCCCCGCCTCATAGAGGGCGTGGAACGCCTCGTTATCTGCGCGCAGGGTGGCATAGGTGATCTTGATGCGGGGCGCAGAACTGGTCATGGTGATCCTCGGGACGCGGGCGCGGACAATGAAAAGAGCGTAGCGGGACCCGTCCGTTCGCGCTCAGCCGCCCGAGAAGACGGGGGCGACCATGACCCGGTCGCCCTCCTCCACGGGTTCATCCTCCTGCACGCCAACCCCGTTCCGGGCAAGGACCATCGGCATGCGGCGGTCGATGGCGATCAGCGTCAGGATGTCGCCCACGGTCGTCCCGGGCTCGACGTCCAGCTCCTTGTGGCTGAACCCGACCGTGTAGATAAAGCCGCCGACCAGCTTGAGGGTGATCTTCATGCGCTACCTGAGGGTTGCGAACGCCTCCGCGGCAGTTGCCTCAGCCGCCAGGCCGAGGCTCTCGAGGGTTGCCCTGGTGGGCACACCGCGGTCGTCATAGCCGCGGATGTCGTAGTAGTGTCCGAGGAGGCTGTCGTACTTGTCGCGGTCCAGGATCTTGCCCGCGATCACGCCCTCGGCATCAGCGTTCTCCGGGTCAAACCAGACGGCGGGCGGATAGTCCGCCGTGCGATCCGTGTCCGGGTACTCGCGCAGCCAGAACAGCTTGATGATCGCGTAGATCCGATCGGAGATGGGCCAGAAGTCCTCGAGCTTCCAGTCGTTGCCGGTGATGGTGTTGAAGTACACCGGGTAGTGCTCCACGCCCCAGCCAACCTCAACCCACGGGAACCGGCAGGTGACCAGCGACTCGAAGAGGCCGCCCCGGATCCGCTGGAGATCCACCACCTTCTGGGCCTTGTCCCGCCCGTACGACTCGCGGGGCGTCTGGTTCACCTCGTAGGTGATGATCCAGGACTCCTTGTGGTGGGCGCCGATGGGGCTCACGCCAAACGCGAGCGCCATGCCGGGGATGAACTTGCAGTTGTAGGCCGAGATCTCCAGACCCTTGACCTGCATCGCGTAGTCCACGGATCCGTGGCCAAACGACTGGGCCGCACGCAGGACGCCGTCGGCAAGCAGATTGCCGATCTCGCCTTCGCGGCGGGCAATCTGGCCCAGCAGGGTCTTGAAGGCGGCGACATCGCCCCACATCTGGTTGCCGGGGGTTGCACCCCGCTCAACCGCGTCCGCATAGAAGCCCAGCACGTTGCCGGCCGAAATGGTG
>JANYAA010000448.1 GCA_025355255.1 Chloroflexota bacterium
CGTGTACACGCGGCCAACCGGGGCGTGACTCCACGTCCCTCGGTCGCCGGGTGCTGGGCGCATCGGCCGCCGGTCTCGCGACTCCACCGGTCCTCCCTCACGCACGGCCACTCACGGGCGCGTGCTGGGCGCAGCGTACCACCGCGTCCGCGAGGGTCGACAGTCTGCAGGTGTGGTCAGCGGTCCGGCGCCCGCTTCGTGCGACAATCCGCCCGATGGATCCCCGCCGCGGGGGGCGGCCCTCACAGGTCAGCCCCCGTCAACCATCCACCGGCCGGCCGACCCCCAAGCGGGTCCGTCCGGTTGTGCCGTCGGCCGCCCGGCTCGCCCGGCACCGCACGATCGAGCGGCGCAAGTCGCTGCCGCCTGGCGTCCAGATCCTCCTCGCCGCGACAATCGTCCTGCTCGGCGCCGTGGTGCTGTTCGTGGGGATCGGCAAGGTTGGCCCCATCCTTGCGGCGGCAGTGCGCAGCATCGGCGGTCTGGCGTCAGGTGTTGTGGTGCCGTCTGAGTCGCCCACGCCCTTGCCCTCAGGCGCCATCAGCGATGCACCCGTCATCTTGGCCCCGAACCAGGCGTACACCAACAACCCCAGCGTCAGCATCACGCTCAAGGTGCCGGGTTCAGTGGCTGGCCAGACCGGCTACACCTGCAGGCTGTGGGTCACGCTGCCCAACGCGGAGGCTGTCATCGCCACGGAGGTCCCGGTTGGCGCTACCACGCAGCTGAAGATCCCCGACGTTGCGCTCACCGATGGCCCCAACAGCTTTCAGGCGTCCATCCTGGGCCCGGGTGGCGAGAGCGCCCTCTCGGCGCCGGTCACCTGGATCCTTGACACCACCAAGCCCAGCGTCAAGCTCACGTCGCCGGCCGATGGCGCATCTGCCTCGAAGGACACCGTGACGGTCAGGGGCAAGACGCAGGCGGATAGCGCGATCCGGATTGCCAACTCGGCCAACGGGGCCGGCACGACAACGACCGCCGACGCAGCGGGCGCCTTCACCGGGACCGTTGCGGTTGCCGCCGGCTCCAACCAGATCACGGTGAACGTCACCGATCCCGCGGGCAACACGAACTCCGCCTCGGTGACGGTCACGCGGGGCACGGGCCAGTTGGGCGCGGTCCTCACGGGCACCACGTACCGGTTCAAGGTCACGGCGCTGCCGAAGAAGGTGACGTTCACTGTTGTGGTGACAGGACCCGACGGGCATCACGTGGGCGGCGCCAGCGCGGTCTTCACGATCACGGTCCCTGGGCTGGAGCCCATTGTGTCCGGCGTGTTTCTGACCGACTCCGGCGGCACGTCGGCCTTCACCACCACCATCCCGGCGCCCGCGGCCCCCGGCACAGGAACGGGGCTCGGTGTCGCGAGCGTGCTGGTCACGCTGGCCGACGGGGTCACCCAGACAACCGCCCGCCAGGGGCTCACAATTCAGTAGGCGGCCACGACGGATTAGGGCGTGACATCGCGCTCCGGTGTAGCTACGCTGTATGTCATGCCGTCTTGGCGATGCCCCCACTGCCACACGCCCCAACCCGAGACCTCGCGCTGCTGGCTATGCGGCAGGATGACCACGGCCTGTGTGGCCTGCCGACACTTCCGGCGGGGCATGGCGGGCGGTCTTGCGCTTTGCGGACGCAGCCCCAAGGGCCCGGTTCTGCGCGGCCCCGAGGTCATGCCCTGCTGGGAGGCAACCCCACCGCCACCCACGCCTGCCGCGCCCGTGGCTGACGGGCATCTGGCCGCCGCAAGCCGCTCCGTTCGAACGTTTGTTCCGGTCGAGGACTTGGCGAGACCCGCGCCGACGGCCCAGGCGGCGGCGCAGGCAGTCCGCGACGCGGCGGCACTCACCGGTCGGGGCAAGCCCGATTGGGGCTGGGTCCTGTTCGCGGAGTTCGACGCCTAGACCGGGCCAGGTGCGTGCACGATCCTCGGCGCCCGGTCGTCAGGCTACGGGGTCGGGGTGCAGGTGCCGCTGTACGAGGCGACGTCGTAGAACTCGAAGTTGATCGGCGTGCCATGGGCAACCGAGATGTCCGCCGGGATCGACTGAGAGGTAACAAGCCAGCCATTCGCCTGACCAGGATCTGATGGGTTTGGTCCGGGCGGCGTGACTGGAGGCAGCCAGGTAATGGACCCGAGCGTCAAGCCATCGCCCGGCAAAGCCGCCA
>JANYAA010000460.1 GCA_025355255.1 Chloroflexota bacterium
ACATCATCGGCCCGCACGCCACGGACCTCATCGCCGAGGCGTCGCTGGGGCTGACCCTTGAGGCGACGCCCTGGGAGATCGGCGCCGCCACGCACGCCCATCCGACACTCTCGGAGATCCTGGGCGAGACGGCGATGGCCGTCGACGGCCGATCGATCAACTTCTAGCGATGGAGCGCACGAGCGAGCTGGCGGCTGCTGAGGGTTTGACCGACGCCGATCTCGTCGCCATGTACCGCACCCTTGCGCTGGCCCGGGCGCTGGACGAGCGGATGTGGGTGCTCAACCGGTCGGGGCGGGCGCCGTTCGTCATCAGCGGTCAGGGCCACGAGGGCGCCCAGGTGGGCATCGCGTGGCCGCTGCGCCGGGACCACGACTGGGTCGCGCCGTTCTACCGGTCCATCGCCACGTGCCTCACCGTGGGCATGACGCCGCGCGAGCTCATGCTGGCGCAGTACGCCAAGGCGGATGATCCAAGCTCGGGCGGGCGGCAGATGCCCGGCCACTACGGCCACGTCGGCCGCCATGTGGTCTCGGTCTCATCGCCAGTTGCCACGCAGATCCTGCACGCGGTGGGCATCGCCTTGGCAGCCAAGATCCGCGGTCTGGACCAGGTTGCCGTGGCGATCATGGGCGAGGGCAGCTCCAATCAAGGCGATGTCCACGAGGCGCTCAACTTCGCCGGCATCCACAAGCTGCCCTTCGTGTTCATCGTGGAGAACAACGGGTACGCCATCAGCGTGCCCTGGGAGCGGGAGCTCTCAGTCCGCGATGTGGCGTCGCGCGCGGCCGGCTACGGCATGCCCGGGGTCATCGTTGACGGGACGGACGTGCTTGCCTGCTATCGCGCCTCGCGCGAGGCTGTTGAGCGCGCCCGCCACGGCGGCGGGCCCACGCTGATCGAGGCCAAGGTCACGCGCCTCACCGGGCACAGCTCCGACGACCAGCAGACGAAGTACCGCTCTGAGGCGGACCTTGAGGAAGGACGCGCCCACGACCCGCTGCCGATCTTCCGCGACCAGTTGCGGGCAGCTGGGCTGCTGGAGGCCGCTACCGAAGCCGCGCTGGCCGCCGAAATCTCCACGCTCGTGGAGGACGCCACAGACTTTGCCGAGGCCGCGGCCGAACCCGATCCGGCCACGGGTGTGGACCACGTGTACGGCGATCCTGCCGCCAGCGAGCCGCCGCCGCCGTGGCAGCCTGAGCGCGCTGCACCCCGTGGTCCCGGCTGATGGCCAGCCGCACGTTTATCGAGGCGATCCGCGAGGGCATGGCCGACGAGCTGCGTCGAGACGGCTCCGTCATCGTCCTGGGCGAGGACGTGGGCAAGAAGGGCGGCGTGTTTCTGGCCACGGACGGCCTGTGGGCCGAGTTTGGCGACGACCGCGTGATCGACACGCCGCTGACCGAGTCCATGATCGTGGGGGCCTCAATTGGAGCTGCCCTCAACGGCCTGCGCCCAATCGCTGAGATCCAGTTCGCGGACTTCATCCACCCGGCGTTCAACCAGATCGTGTCCGAGGCGGCCCGCATGCGGTATCGAACGGTTGGCGGAGCCACCGTCCCGATGGTCATCCGCGCCCCATACGGCGGCGGCGTTCACGGGGCGCTGTACCACTCGCAGTCCATCGAGGCGTTCTTTGCCCACGTCCCGGGGCTCAAGGTCGTTGTCCCGTCCACGCCGTACGACGCCAAGGGGCTCCTGCGCTCGTCGGTTCGCGATGAGGACCCGGTGCTGTATCTCGAGCACAAGAAGATGTACCGCTCTGTCCGGGGGGAGGTCCCCGATGGCGAATACACGGTGCCTCTGGGGCGCGCCGTGGTGCGGCGTCCCGGCCGGCAGCTCACGGTCGTCGCGTACGGGCTGATGGTCCACTACGCGCTGGAGGCGGCCGAGCGGGTGGCGGGCGAGGGGATTGACTGCGAGATTGTGGACCTGCGCACCCTCCGCCCGCTGGATCGCGACACGCTGCTGACGTCCGTGCGCAAGACCGGCAAGTGCCTCGTGGCGTACGAGGACAACCGCTTCCTGGGCTACGGCGCGGAGATCGCCGCGATCGTCGCCGAGGAGGCGTTCGACTACCTCGACGGCCCCGTGTCGCGCATCGCCGGCCCAGACACGCCCGCGATGCCCTACAACCACATTCTTGAGGACTGGTTCATGCTCAGCCCGGCCAAGATCGCGGACGCCATCCGCAAGCTCGCGGCCTACTGAGGCAGCAGAGGAGCCGCAATGGCGCCTGCTGACCCGCCCGACTTCGTCCCGGTGGAGTAGGGGCGTCGGTGCCGGCGGCGGTCTGGCGTCGGTGGAGGTGCGGCCGCTGGGGCTCCTGCAGCCGTGTCCGGGTGCGGCAGATTCCCGTTCGAGCTCGCTCGCAGCCAACTGATCGTACCCTCGGGCTTCGGGCTTGCGCCCTGCGGCGGGCGTGGCTCGGCGGCACGGTGTCGCGGGATGCGCAACACTAGCGGCGCCGCTCGCCCGTGCCCCCCTGCGAGCGTCAACCGGAGGTAGTGACCCAGTGGCCAAGGTGACGATGCCCCAGCTGGGCGAGAGCGTGGCCGAGGGCACGGTCGGGCGCTGGCTCAAGCAGCCCGGCGACACCGTCGCGAAGTTCGAGCCGCTGCTCGAGGTGATCACCGACAAGGTGAACGCGGAGGTCCCCTCGCCGTTCGCTGGAGTGCTCCGCGAGATCCTCGTCCCCGAAGGCGCCACGGTCCCCAACAACGCCGAGATCGCGATCATCGACACTGCCGACGACGCAGCCGACGCCACCGAGCCTGCACCAGCACCAGCGACGGTGGCCGCTCCGGTTGCCGCCGCCACTGCACCCGCGGCCCTGACCGCTGCCCCGACGACTGTCCCTGACCCGGCGGCCACGGCGTCGGCCGTGCTCGGCGACCCCAATGCCCGGATGACCCCGGCGGTCCGCCGCCTGCTGCGCGAGCACGGCCTTGCCCCGGAGCAGGTGCCCGGTACGGGCGGCGGCGGCCGGATCACCCGCGAGGACGTCCTCGCGCTCGTCGAGGCGCTCCGCACCGGCTCGCATGCCCAAGGCGCGCAGCCGGCGGCGCAGGCCCCCGCCACCGCCAACGCCGGCATCGCCTTCCCTGCCGGCGCGGACGAGGTGCTCGTCCCCATGTCACAGATGCGCAAGGGGATCGCGGCGCAGATGACCCGAGCGCTCGCGGCCCCGCACGCCTACGTCCAGATGGAGATCGACGCCACGCGTCTCGTCGCCCTCCGGGAGCGCCTGAAGGGGGAGTACCGGTCGAGGGAGGGGATTGGCCTGTCGCTCGTCCCCTTTGTCGTGAAAGCCGCCGCGGAGGCGCTCAAGCGCAGCCCCACCTTCAACGCCCACTGGACCGAGCAGGGGCTCCTCGCCAAGCGCCCGATCAACATCGGCGTGGCCGTGGCGATGGACGAGGGCCTGATCGTCCCGGTCATCCGCGACGCGGACGCCCTCAGCATCCACGGCCTCAACCGGGCCATCGCCGACGTCGCCGGCCGTGCGCGTGCCGGCAAGCTCCGCCTTGACGACTTCGGCGGCGGCACGTTCACCGTGGACAACACGGGCTACCTCGGGACCAACCTCGTCATGCCCATCATCAACGTGCCTGAGGTTGGCATCGTCACGATGGAGGCCATCACCAAGCGGGCCGTCGTGGTGGGCACGCCGGACGGGGACGTCATCGCCATCCGCCCTGTCATGAACATGGTCCTGGGGCTGGACCACCGCGCCAATGACGGAGCCGGCGGCGCCGCCCTGCTGCGCGACATCAAGGCCTGGCTTGAGGGCGTTGGCCCCGAGACGGCGATCTACTAGCCTGATGGCTCGCGACCTGCCCGTGTTCAACGGGGTCAACAGCGGCGCGCCGCACGGCGGCGGTCACGCGGCGACGATGCCGGAGACCATCGCCATGGGCGGCCTCGGCACGACACACGCTGGCGCCGCCGGCGCCTCGATCCGCCGCCACCCGGACTGGATCCGCGCCAGGATGCCTGCCGGGGACGTCTATCAGGATCTGCGCCGCATACTCGGCGGCCTCAAGCTCAATACGGTGTGCGCGGAGGCCCTGTGCCCCAACCTGGGCGAGTGCTGGGAGCAGCGCACCGCCACCGTGATGATTCTTGGCGACACATGCACTCGGGCCTGCGGCTTCTGCAACGTGAAGACCGGTCGGCCAACGTGGTTTGACGCGGATGAGCCACGTCGCGTCGCCGAGGCCGTGGCATACATGAACCTCGACCATGTAGTGGTCACGAGCGTCGCCCGCGACGACCTGCCCGACGGCGGCGCGTCCGTCTTCGCGGACACCATCCGCGAGATCCGCCGCACCAGCCCCGGAATGGGCGTGGAGGTGCTGATCCCTGACTTCAACGGCGACGAGCCGCCGCTGCGCGTGGTTATGGAGGCCGGCCCCGACATCCTCAACCACAATCTTGAGACGGTCCGCCGCCTGCAGCAGCCGGTCCGCAAGCGTGCGCGCTGGGATCGCACCCTGGGGGTCCTGGAGCGGGCCAAGGACTACGCCAGCGAGTACGGCCATGCCGTCCACACCAAGAGCAGCCTCATGGTTGGCCTGGGCGAGACGCGCGATGAGCTCACCGAGTGCTTTGAGGCGCTGCGCGCCGTGGATTGCGACATCCTCACGATCGGGCAGTATCTGCGGCCGTC
>JANYAA010000477.1 GCA_025355255.1 Chloroflexota bacterium
GGCTGCGCGGCCAACCCATAGACGCGGCGCGCGTTGGCGCTGGCGATCAGTACGAGGACGCGCTCGGCATCGGCGCGCGACCAGTCGCCCCTCGTCACCCATTCGCCGACGATCCGGCTCATCGCCCGGCGAAACAGCCACGAGCCCAGCGGGTGGAGCTCCGGGGCGCCCCAGGCGTCGGAGCTGAACAGGATCTTGCGGAACGGCGCCAGCTCCATCGATTCCGACACCAGCGAGGTTGACGCGGCGCCCGCGTAGTTGATCGCCTCGCCCACGTCCAGATAGACGTGCGGGAACATGTGAGCGAGGTAGCCGGCGTTGCGATGGAACGGGTAGGTGTGCAGCAGGAGGATGGACGCCCGCTCCTCGGTGGCCCGGATGAAGTCGGTAAGGAGCAGCGGGTCAGACCGGTGGAGGTCCAAGTCCGGGTCGCCAAACCCGGTGTGAACCTGGAGCGGCAGACCCGTGTCGGCGGCAGCCCAGTGGTGGAGCTATTCGAGGGTGACGGTGGCGCGGGCGAGGTCGCGGCCCTCTGCGTCAGTCAGGCGCCAGGCGACGCCGTTGGCGATTGGCCAAGTGGCGGCCACAACGTCGGCGCCGGGCATCGCCGCGGCAACGTACTCCAGCCGGATCCGGCGCGGGATCGCCCTCGTCAGGTTGGCAGCGTCCGGGCCGGCAGCCAACAACGCCTCCTCCAGATAGTCGAGATACGCGGCGTTGTTGACGTGGCCCATCGGGTCCAGGTCCTGCGGGCGGACGCGCGAGGCATAGGACACGCCATCGGCCGGCGTCTCGGCAAGGGGCACGCGGCCGGGCTCAAAGCTGCCCAGCGGAGCCGCAAACGCGGCCGGGAACTCCGCCGGAACGCGCCCCGGGAGGCCGCGGGCGGTATCGGTGATCACCCAGTCGGTGTGCGCCCAGAGCGCGAGCGTGCCGTCGTCCAGGCGGCCTTCCGTGCGGCGGCGGGACCAGACCCGGCGGAACCCGGTGACCGAGGTGCGCAGGGTGAGCACGCCGCCCAGCGGCATGGGCGCCAGTACCGCCAGCTCGGCGGCACGGACCACCCAGGCAACCGCGCGCTCCGCGTACCACTCGCGGGTGAAGCCCGAGTGCTCGCTGTGGATCCAGGCAAGGTCCACCGCGTACCGCAGCAGCGCTGAGCTGCGCACACAGCCGTCCGGGCCGCACTCGTCAAAGCGCGCCCGATAGGCGTGGCTCATCGGCTGCGCGATGTCAGCGTTGCGGGCGTCCTGGCCGCTCACGCCGGGCGCCTCCCGGCCAGCCGGTCCAGCCCCTCGAGCGCAATCAGCTTGATGCCGTCGATGGCCACGGGGCCGCGCTCGCGGACAAGCCGCACTTCGCAGGAGCGCCGGGCGTCGAAGACCACCAGCCCCACGAGGAGCTTGCCGCCCTCCGACACGGCGCCACTGCGCGCGTCGTCAAGCTGGTGGATCACGTCGGCCTTGATGCCGCGGGCGCCCCATTTGCAGTCCCACGCCTCAGCCGCACCGTCACGCTCGACGGTGACGTCGTAGGGGTGGATCTCGGCAGGTCGGCCGTCAAAGAGGATGCGTCGCTCCCGGCGGACCGGTGTGGTGCGCACGGCGAGGAGTTGCTCGGCCAGGGCCTCCACAATGGCACCGCGAAACTGGCTCCGTGTCTGCTCACCGCGGTCCGCCACCTCCAGTGAGGCCGCGAGGATCGCCTCGGACCGGTCGCGTTCCGGCGTTCCCTTGGCGGCGGCGCGCTCGCCAAACAGCGTGGGGAACATGGCGCGCCAGACCGCAGGATCCGTGGACTCGCCGTTCATCGCCGCGCGCGCAAGCACGCGCTGCGAGGTGGAAGCGCCCGCCAACAGCGAGGCGACGCGGATCACCAGCGGATCAGCCTGAATGTGCGCGTAGACCACCGCGCGTCCGTCTGGCTTCGCTTCCTGGAACCGCATCAGGCGGCCTCGCCAAAGGCGGCGAGCGCAACCTGCGGCATCGTGGACAGCCAGTCGATGGCGCGGTGCGGGTCCGTGACGCGAGCGGTCTCGGCCTCAAGCGCGTCAATGGCCGCGTCGGCGCCAGCCGGGGAGCCTTCGGCGCCGCGGGCGGCGGCCACCGCGCGCAGCCGAGCACCCCACACGGTTGACAGATCTGTCACGTACTGCAGCTCGTCTGACACGGGCTCTGCCGTGACAGCCAGCACGTCAAACGCCGCGAGCGTGCGGGCGACAAGGTCGGCGACGGTGGAGGACATCGCGCGAAGGGTACGCCACGCCGGCGCGAAGGTGCCGCTTGCGCGGGGCTTCGAGGCGGATCAGTTGGGCAGGCGCAGGAACATCCGGCTTCGGGCCGGCGGGCGGCCCGCCAGCAGGGCGAGTGCCTGCACCTCAAGCCCCTCAAGCGCCTTGGCGCCCTTTATGTCCCAGCCGAGCGAATACACCGCGATCGCGTGACGGCGGATGCGGAGGGCGGCGGGTCGGTCACCCGCCCACTCAAGCCGCGTGGCAGCGTCAAGCACCCGGCGGTACAAGGTTGGCAGGAGCTCGGCGGCGCTGTGCTCGTCCACGCTCCTATCCTCGCAGCAGCGTGCCGCACAGCGAGGGGCCCGATGGTCCCAGACGCTCCGCCGGAGGTCCCACTCAGCTTCTGGCCGGCGCGCCACAACCACGCAGAAGCCCATGGCCTCCCGTCGCCAATCGGCCCAGCTGGTACGCATCATCAGCGCACGAGTCCGCAGGCGATGGCGTTCGGGGTCATTTGGATGATCGTCCAGCCAGCGGTCCAGAGCTTCGGCATAGCCACCTTCGTAGGCGTCCCACCCTGCCTGCGATGCCTGTACCACGGCAATTGGCTCCAGACCGCCGGCAGCAACGCGCTCAACGGTCGCGTCCAGACCCGTCATCTCATCAGGGCCAATGCCAAACGTCTCGGCGCCATCGACGGGCGGTGGCTGGCGCCAGAACCCCTCCCCGATCAGCCCGATGCCGCCGGGCCCCAGCAGCTTGGCTAGCGCCGCGGGTGCAAGAACGGGGCCGCCGAGGGCGCCTGTGGCGCCGATGCAGACCGCGATGTCCATGCCGGTCGCGAGTTGTTCCTCAGCCGCTTCGGCCGTGCGCAATGTGGCGCGATCAGCCACACCAGCAGCCGCAGCCAGCCGCTTGGCATCCTCGATAAACCAGGGGTTCCGGTCTAGGCCGAGCCCGCGCACGCCGCGCCGCGCAAACCGCACGAGCAGGTCGCCCTTGCCGCAGCCGATATCGAGCACCGTGGGCGCAGCCTTCCGCGCGGGAGCCAGAGCAGCCAGCGCGATGTCCACAAGCCCATCCTGATCCGCCGGCACCAACGGGCTCAGGATCGTGGTGCCGCTGTGGGCGATGGTGGTGGCGCGGTCCGGATGGCCGGGCGGCGGGACGTCGTGCGAGGGCGCAGTGCGCAACGTGTCGCCCATCAGTCGCCCCGGTGTTCGCCGCTGGCGATGCGGAACCCCGCTTCGCCACCGCGGGCGGGTTCGCGGCGGGCGATGACTCGCTCCACGGCCGACGCGGGCGGGCCGTCGCGGAGCCGCTCCTCGAGGTCGTCTAGATCGGCCGGTGAGCCCTCGGCCACAACGCGGACGCTGCCATCGCGCTCGTTTGCCACAAAGCCGTCAAGCCCCAGGTAGCCCGCCTCGCGCATCACGAACACCCGAAAGCCCACACCCTGCACGCGGCCGCGGACGTTTGCTTCGAGGCGTTCGCGGCCTTGATGAGGCTGGCCGGTCACCGGCGTCCCGGCGGGGCGCGATGCGGCCAGCGCAGCAGCAGCGCGTCGAGGACCAACTCGGGTGTGACGTTGCCGTCAAGGAGTTCCCCCGCGCGCACGAGGCGGGCGAGCGCCAGCGCCGCTGCGCCCTCTGACAGGGCCTTGGTGGCAGCCTGGAACTCCTCCAGCAGCGCTAGATCCCGCACGGTGCCGATGGCGCCGCGGTCCACCAGCACGAGGTCTCGGGTCAGGTCCCGCCACAGGTCAACGAGGGTGCGCAGGGCGAGGCGGCGCTCGGCCGGGGAAGTCTTGCTGACCGGGCCTGCTTCGGCATCGGCGGGCTCCTCGCCGTCATCCACCACGGCCTCGGCGGCCGCGCCAGCAGGCTTGGCAGCACCCTTGCCCTGGGCCTTGGGCGCAGGGGCGGCATCGGGGCCGTCCGTGGGCGCGGTGAGCAGGCGGGCGAGTGCGAGCGCGCGGGACTGGAGGTCCTTGGCCGCGACCAGCCGCTCCGCCGGGCGTGCAGCCAACAGGTCCAGCAGTCGGCGAACAAGCTCGGCGCGCACCGCAACCGCTTCAGGTGCAGCGGCGTATGCGACCGCCAGACCAGCACGTCCCGCGGTGAGGCGGGCGAGGCGGGCGGCCGTTGGTGGATCGGCGAGCCCGCGGCCCTCCAGGAGCGCCTCGATGGAGCGCACATCCACGCTGCCGAGGCGCACCCGCACGCATCGTGATCGGATTGTCGGGAGGAGCTGCTCGTCGTCGTCCGCGCAGAGGATGAGCGTGGTGTTGTCCGGTGGCTCCTCCAGCGTCTTGAGGAGCGCGCTCTGGGCGTGCTCATTCATCGCCTGGGCCTCGCGGATAATCGCCACACGGGCGCCGCCCTCGACGGGGAGCAGGGCAAGGTCGCCAGCGAGGGCCCGGATGGTCCCAGGCTCGGGGTGGTCGCTGTTGCCAATCTGGATCTGGCCGCCGGCCCCCGTTGGCGCAAGGAGGTGCAGGTCCGCGTGGTTGCCGTGCTCCACCATGCGGCAGCCGCGGCACTCGCGACATGGGCCGAGACCGTCCGCAGCGCGCTCACAGAGGAGCGCCGCGGCAATGTCCAGGGCGAGGGGCATCTTCCCTACGCCGGGCGGTCCGACGAGGAGCATGGCGTGGGCCCGGCCCTGCGCAAGCAGCCCGCGGACAGCCGCCACCGCGGCCGGTTGGCCGATGGTGAGAAAGCCGTCCACGGGCTGGATCGGGATCGAGGTGGCAGGCCTGCGCCCGCTAGCTCAGCCCTCTGGGGCTGCGGTCTTGCGGGTGGTCCTGCGCTTTGGACCCTCGGCCGATGCTGCCTCGGCTGCTGCGGGCAGGGCTGCCGCGGGCGCCACCTCTACCGATGTGGCTGGCTTCCGCGGGGCACGAGCCTTCGGAGCGGGCTTCGCCCCTGGGACCGGCGCGGCTGCTGCGGGCAGGGCTGCGGCGGGTGCGACTTCCGCCGTTGCGGCTGGCTTCCGGGCGACGCGAGCCTTCGAGGCGGGCTTCGCCTCGGCGACCGGCGCGACGTTGGCTGCCGCGGGTGCGACCTCCGCTGCCTTGCGCGTCGTCGTCCGGCGTTGCGGCGCGTCAGCCGGGGCGGCCGGAGCTGCTGGGGCTGCTGCAGGCAGGACGTTCGGGGCGACCTTTGCAGCAGCGGGCTTGCGTCCGCCACGGGCCTTTGGCGCCTCGGCGCTCGGCCCGGCATCGGTCTTGGCAATCGTGGCCGACTTCACCGCGGGTGTGGGCGCCGCTGCGGGCTTGGAGCGCGCCAACTGCGCGAGCAGCTGCTGCTCAAGCTCCGGCGGAACCTCGCTCCACTCCTCGCCACCCGACCGCGGGGCGCGGTCAACGCGCTCCGGACGGTCGAAGCGCGGCGAGCGGCCACCCTGAGGTGTGCCACCGCGGGGAGCGTCGCTCCGGTTGCCGCCGCCGCTGTTGCCGCCACGGGCAGGCTCGGCGTAGCGACTGGGCGTGGTTCCGCGGGCACCGCCATACCGCTCGCGGTCGATGGCTGCGGCGTAGGCGCTGCGATTGCCGCCACCGCGCGGGCCGCCACGGCCACCTTGGCCGCCGCGATTGCCCTGGCTCTGGCGCCGCTCGGCGAGCAGATACTCCGGGATCTCGGGCTCGTCGAGGTCTTCCTCGTCGTCAACGATCGGCGCCAGACCCGCCGCCGGGCGCGTTGGCGTCCCGATCTGGCGGTCCCAGACAGAGCCGAACGGGGTGGAAGAC
>JANYAA010000368.1 GCA_025355255.1 Chloroflexota bacterium
CGTCGCCGCCGTCACGCGGGAACAACGCAATCCCGGTGCTCACGGCAACCGCGGAACCGCCCACGGGGTCCAGTGCGGCAACGCCGTCGCGGAGCCGGCGCGCGATCGTCATGCCCCCGGCGGCACCCGGCGCCACCAGCAGGAACTCGTCACCGCCGGCCCGCGCAATCGTGTCCACGATGCGTACGCTCTCCGCAAGCACGGCGGCAACACGCCGCAGCGCGACATCGCCGGCCCGCGAGCCAGCCCGCTCGTTCAGGGCGCGGAACCCGTCAACATCAATGATCGCCACAGACACCTCGGTGCCCTGACGCTGCGCCCGCGCCAGCTCCAGATCCAGCACCCGGCGCGCCACACGCTCGTTGGGCAGCCCCGTCAGCGCATCGGCGTGGGCGGTCCGCTCGGTCCAGTCGGCCTCTTCAGCGGCCAGGGACGACAGCCGGAATGCGGCCAGCGCGGCAGCGGCCAAATCGGCCACGGCAACAAGCAAGGTCTCCTCGGCGGTGTCCACGCTGTGTGAGCCCGCCCAGCCAAGGGTCAGCACGCCCACGCAGGCCTCAACCCCGCCGCCGGACGAAACCACCAGCGGCAGGTCCACACCCGTCATCGGCCCGCCATCGGGTCCAACAGCAACACGTCCAAGCGTCCCCGTGCGGTCCAGCGCCGCAAGGTTGATCGGATGCTCGGGATTGCCCGTCACCTGCCCGGAGAATGCGCTCGCCTCGGCGGCCGTCATGCCCACCGTGAGGAGCAGCTCCAGCGCAGACCCATCTGGCTCCAGCGCAAATACCGCTGCGACCGACGCGCCAACCGCGGCTGAGCCCGCCTCCGTGATGACGGCGAGGGCGGTGTCCAGATCGGCGGCGCGCGCAAGCGCGGCAGCTCCCGCCGAAACCACAGCGAGTGCCCCGGCCTTGCCGCTGGTGTCGGTCACGAAACCCTCCCTTGAACCCGGTCCCGCCCGGTCCGGCGTTCCTCGGCGTGTGTTGCCGCCGCCGGGACTCATGGTGTCGCGATCGTACACCGCCTCTGGAGACATACGGGTATCGTCGTGCGCCCGCCAACCGGCTAGACTCGGGGCGTGAAGCTCGTCGTCTGCATCGTCGGGAGCGAGGACGCTGGCACCCTTGTGGATGCCCTCCTTGCCGCTGAGCACCGCGCCACGCGGCTGAACTCCTCGGGCGGGTTCCTGAAGAAGTCCAACGCCACCGTCATGGTGGGCGTGGAGGACCAGGACGTGGAGGAGGTTCTGGCGCTGGTGCGCGCCACGTGTCGCCCGCGCACGCAGATCGTCAACCCCATGCCGCCCATCATGGAGCCCGGCGAGTTCTTCATGCCGTATCCCCTCGAGGTAGAGGTGGGCGGTGCCACCGTGTTCGTCCTGCCAGTGGAGCGGTTCGAAAGACTGTGAACGCCGTCCTGCGCAAGATCCTGCTCTGGTGTGCCCGCAACCCGTGGATGCGTGAGCACATGCCGCGCCTGCCGTTCATGCAGAAGGCCGTCCGGCGGTTCATGCCGGGCGACACCATTGACGCTGCCCTGGGCGTCGCCGTGGACCTGCAGGTGCTGGGCATCGGGACCATCTACACAAAGCTTGGCGAGAACATCAACGAGCTCAGCCAGGCGCAGCAGACGGTCGACAACTACACGGCGCTGCTGGCCGGCATCAAGGCCGCCGAGATTGACGGCGAGATCAGCGTGAAGCCCACCCAGCTTGGCCTGGATGTCGATGAGGACGCCTGCTTCACGCATCTGGTCACGCTGGCCACCGCGGCTGAGGCGCAGGGCTCGTACCTCTGGATCGACATGGAGGACAGCTCGTACGTGGACCGGACGCTGGAGCTGTACCAGCGCCTGCGCGCAACGCACCCGCGGACCGGCATCTGCCTTCAGGCGTACCTCAAGCGAACTGCCAAGGACGTGGAGCGGCTGCTGCCAATCAACCCGGCTATCCGCCTGGTGAAGGGCGCCTACGACGAGCCCAAGACGATTGCCTTCAAGTCGAAGCGCGAAGTGGACGCCAACTTCCTGGGTGTGGCCGTGACGCTGCTGCGGGAGGGCCGAACGCGGCCGCTGCGCATTGGCTTGGGCACCCATGACGTTGAGCTGGTGCAGCAGATCGCCTCACACGCGGCGGCCGCCGGGATCCCGAAGGACGCCTTCGAGGTCACGATGCTGTTTGGCATACGGGCGCGCGAACAGCGGGCCCTCGCCCGATCTGGATACAAGGTGCAAACGCTGATTGCCTATGGCGCCGCCTGGTACCCCTGGTACATGCGCCGTCTCGCCGAGCGCCCGGCCAACGTGGTGTTCGCGCTCCGGCAGCTGCTTCCCTAGGCGCGGGATCATCACCGCCCTGCGTGGCCGTTTCCAGGCGCTGGAGGCATCGGCGCCCGACATCGTCGCCGCCTGGCGCGGCATCGAGGACGGGCGTTTCATCTCGGTCCGCCGCGAGGTTCGCCGCCGCGCAGGTCTTGGGTCGGCTGAGTGCCTGACGGCCCAGCTGGCCGCCGTCGCGGACGCGCTGGCGTCTGTGGTCATCGTGCTGCCGGACGCTGCCTTTGCCCTGCCGGGCGGCGAGGGCGACTGGAATGTGGCGCAGGCGCTGGGCCACACGGCCGAGGCGCGGGCGGGGCTGGCGATGGCGGGCTCACTTGCGGCGTCTGGCCACTGGCCGGCCGATGCCGCCGCCGTGGTGCCGGGCGTGCCGGGCGCCGCCGATGCCACACGCGAAGCGCTGCTTCGGCGGCTGGCCACAACCCAGCGTGTTGTCGAGCGAGCCGCGCGTTCAATCGCCGGACACGAGGACACGCCATGCCGGCTGGAGCACCCGCTCGTTGGGCGGCTTCGGTGCGGCGAGTGGCTGCTGTTCGCCGGTGTCCACGATCTGATGCATCTTGATCAACTTGAGCGCCTGGAGGCGAATCTGCCATGAGTCTTCGCCCAGGCATCGTCGAGTGCTGGATCTTCCGCGTCCATCCGCGCACGGGCGCGGTGGAGATCCTGCTGATCCGCCGCGCGGCGCACCGCGTCTTCCCGGGGCTGTGGCAGTGCGTGACCGGCCGGGTGGAAGCCGAGGAGCGCGTACCGATGGCGGCGCTGCGCGAGGTGGCCGAGGAGACCGGTATCGGCCCGGCCGACATCGAGGCGTTCTACGACCTAGACCACGTGGTGCCGCTCTACAACGAGCTGACCGACACCGTGGGGATGTCGATCATCTTTGCCGCGCGCGTTCGCCCGGAGGCCGTTGTCACGCTGTCGCACGAGCACGACGAGATGCGCTGGGTGCGCTCGGTGGACGCGCCGTCGCTGGCCATCTGGCAGTCGTACCTGGAGTCGGTGCGGCGCGTGCAGGAGCTGGCGGTTGATCCCGAGCGGGCGCGCTGGTTTGCGCTGGACGCCGAGGGGCACCGGATCGCACGGCGGCCGATCGTCTAGAACACCTCCGGGATGAACGTCTGCTCGTCCGTCGGCGGACGGACGTAGCCGCGGTCGGGCTCGCGGGGCGGCAGCACGATCGGCTCGGGCGTGAGGTCCTCGTACGGGATGAGCGAGAGCAGGTGGCTGATCACGTTGAGGCGGGCGCGCTTCTTGTCGTCGGCGTTGACCACATACCAGGGCGCCTGCCTGATGTCCGTGTGGCGGAACATCTCGTCCTTGGCCATGGAGTACTCGATCCAGCGGGCGCGGCTCTGCAGGTCCATCGGCGAGAGCTTCCAGCGTTTCGGCGGGTCCTTGATCCGGGCCTGGAACCGTCGCTCCTGCTCGGAGTCGCTCACGGAGAACCAATACTTGACCACGTTGATCCCGGAGCGGACCAGCATGCGCTCGAACTCCGGGCAGGACCGGTAGAAGTCCTCGACTTCGACCGCCGCGGCGAAGCCCATCACCCGCTCGACGCCGGCGCGGTTGTACCAGGAGCGGTCGAACAAGACGATCTCGCCCGCCGCGGGCAGATGCGCTGCGTAGCGCTGGAAATACCACTGCGTGCGCTCGCGCTCGGTGGGCGCCGGCAGGGCGACAACCCGCGCGATCCGGGAGTTGAGCGCGAGGGTGATCGTCTTGATCGCGCCGCCCTTGCCCGCGGCGTCGCGGCCCTCAAACAGCACCACGACCTTCAGGCCGCGCGCGTGGACCCACTCCTGGAGCTTCGCCAACTCGACCTGGAGCTTCGCAAGCTCCTCGAGGTAGCGCTTGGTGGACATCGGCGTGGGCGCCGGCGGGGCGGGTGGCGGCGGGTCGGCGGGCTCGCCCAGCACGCGGTTGAGCGTCACGTCGATGCCGTTGGTGGTGGCGCCAGCCTCGGTGTCGGCTCTGCGCTTCTTGTCCTTGCTCATCGCCAACCTCGCGCTCGCAGGGTCCGGACGCTGCAACGCTCCCAGTATGGGCCCGCGCGCCAGCCGGGTAGACTGTGCAGGTGCGAGCACACCACCGGAGGATGCGATGACCGAGACGCTGGCGAACCGCCGGGTCTTCCGCTCAAAGGTGGACGCCATCCGCCTCACGTACGGGTTTGAGGACGTCTCGCTCGCCCCCGGCACGGACACCGTGGATCCGGCCGATGTGGTCCTCGCGCAGGATTTCTGCGGCATTCACCTGGAGATCCCCGTGCTGGCCGCCGCCATGGACGCCGTCGCAGACGTGCGCCTCAGCGCCGAATTGGCAAGGCTTGGCGGTCTGTCGATCCTCAACCTCGAAGGCGTCCAGTTCCGCTACGACGACCCGTCCGCCGTGCTTGGCCGTATCGCCGCCGCGCCGGACAGCGAGATCCAGGACATTCTCGCCGAGGCGTACAAGGCGCCCATCCGCGAGGAGCTGATCGCCCGCCGCATCGACGAGCTCCACAAGGGAGGCTCCAAGGCGGCCTTCTCGGCCACCCCCGGCGTCGCCCAGAAGTTTGGCCATGTCTGCGCGGAGCACGGCGCGGACCTGTTCCTCGTCCAGAGCCAGGTCAGCTCGGCCCGCCATATCGCCACCGGCTACACGCCGCTGAGCCTGGCCGATTTCGTCCGCTCCATGCCCATCCCGGTTGCCGTGGGCAACACCACCAACGCCGACGCCGCGTTCCAGCTCATGGAGCAGGGCGCGGCCGCGGTGTTTGTGGGCGTGGGTCCCGGCGCCGCGTGCACCACGCGCGAGGTGTTGGGCATCGGCATCCCGCAGGTCACCGCCGTTGCTGACGTCTGCGCCGCGCGCGACATGTACTTCGCCGAGACCGGGCGCTACGTCCCGGTTGTCGCGGACGGCGGCATGAAGAAGGGCGGCGACATCGCCAAGGCCATCGCCACGGGCGCCGACGTTGTGATGCTGGGCTCGCCGCTCGCCCGCGCGTCCGAGGCTCCGGGGCACGGCACCAACTGGGGCATGGCGGCCCCGTCGCCGGTGCTCCCGCGCGGCACGCGGATCAAGGTGGGCACGGTTGGTCCGCTGGACCAGATCCTCAACGGCCCCTCGCACGTCACGGACGGGACGCAGAACCTGATGGGCGCGCTCCGCCAGTCGATGGCGGCGCTTGGTGCGCGCACCATTGCCGATATGCACGACGTGGAAGTGGTCTACGCACCGTCGGTGGTCACCGAGGGCAAGTCCTGGCAGCTGCGCGGCAAGTAGCTGCGCACCTGCCTGCACGAAAGGACTTCGTGATGGGTGTTCGCAAGGCGCTGAATGTTGAGGCGCACGATGAGGCGCCTCCGGCGGATCCGAACAGTCCGCACGAGTACCGGGCTGCCGGCGAGAACTGGGTTGGCGGCGGCGTGCCGCCGGCCGCGCTGGGCGGACTTGGCGGCAACGCGGCTGCGATCACCGGCGCGGGGATGTCGTTCGCGGACCGCCACTGCGTCATCTGCCGTCGCGAGGAGACAGACCCGATCCACGCACCTGCCGAGGAGTAGCGGCCTCCGGCCGGTTAGACTCTCCCGACACAGCAGCAGCGCGCGAGGAGGGGTCATTGACCGAGCAGGACGAGCAGCCGTCAACGCCGACGCCGGCGCCCAAGGACCGGGGCAAGACCGTCCACGGTGACGCCGCCAACGCGGGCCACCGCGTGCTGGGTTCGGACGATGCCGAGGTTGAGGCGTATCTCGAGGTTGCCCTTGACGCATCGGCCCCCGTTCGCACGGACAACGATCCGCCCACGGCGGCCGTCATCCCGGAGCCTGGCGTTGTTGCCGTCCTCGACTTCGGGAGCCAGTTCGCCCAGCTGATCGCGCGGCGCGTCCGCGAGCTCAACGTCTACTCGGAGCTTCTCCCGCACGACACGCCGATGGCCGAACTGGAGCGCCGCGGGGTCCGCGCGATCATCCTCTCGGGCGGCCCCAACTCCGTCTACGACGCCAACGCCCCCAAACCGCACGCGTCCATCTGGAGCGGCCGACTTCCTGTCCTCGGCATCTGCTACGGCGCCCAGCTGATGGCGCACGAGCTGGGCGGCGACGTGCAGCCGTCGGCCAAGCGCGAGTACGGCCCGGCCACGGTCCAAGTGACCCAAGACGGCGGCCTCTTCGTCGGCATCGACCGCGAGCAGCCTGTCTGGATGAGCCACGGCGACTCCATCACGCGGCTCCCCGAGGGCTTCACGGCCACGGCGCAGACGGACTCCACGCCGTACGCCGGTCTCGCGGCGCCGGACCGGCA
>JANYAA010000372.1 GCA_025355255.1 Chloroflexota bacterium
GGGTACCACCAGTTCCACGCCGTGGGCGCCGCGGTGGAGGAGACCCTGCGCGCGAGCTCGGCTCTGCGGCCCGGGCTGCTGCGCGCGGCCGAGGCCAGGGGGCTGTACGAGACCCCCTCCCGTCCCGGCGGGGCCCCCGGCGACCGCCGCGCCGGCGTGATCTGGCACACGCAGGGCTCCGGCAAGAGCCTGACCATGGCCTTCTACGCGGGCCGGATCGTCCTGGAGCCCGCGATGGCCAACCCGACGATCGTCGTCCTGACGGACCGCAACGACCTCGACGACCAGCTCTTCGGCACCTTCTCGCGCTGCCGCGGCCTGCTGCGCCAGGACCCGGTCCAGGCGGCCGACCGCGAGGACCTGCGGCGGCTCCTCTCCGTGGGCTCGGGCGGCGTGGTCTTCACCACGGTCCAGAAGTTCTTCCCCGACGAGCGGGGCGACCGGCACCCGGTGCTCTCGGGCCGCCGGAACATCGTCGTGATCGCGGACGAGGCGCACCGCAGCCAGTACGACTTCGTGGACGGCTTCGCCCGCCACCTGCGCGACGCGCTGCCGGGCGCGAGCTTCATCGGCTTCACCGGCACGCCGATCGAGGCGGCCGACGCCAACACCCGTTCGGTGTTCGGCGACTACATCAGCGTCTACGACATCGAGCGCGCGGTCCGCGACGGCGCCACCGTGCCCATCTTCTACGAGGGCAGGCTCGCGAAGATCGCGCTGCGCGAGGAGGAGCGCCCGCTGATCGACCCGGCCTTCGAGGAGGTCACCGAGGGCGAGGAGGAGGACCGGCGCGAGCAGCTCAAGACCCGCTGGGCGCAGCTCGAGGCGATCGTGGGCGCGGAGCACCGCCTGAAGCTCGTGGCCGCCGACCTGGTCGCGCACTTCGAGGACCGGCTGGCGGCGATGGACGGCAAGGCGATGGTGGTCGCGATGAGCCGCCGGAACGCGGTGGACCTCTACGCCGAGATCGCGGCGCTGCGGCCGGAGTGGGCCGGCGACGGCGACGAGGAGGGGTCGCTCAAGGTCGTGATGACGGGCTCCGCGGCGGACCCGGCCGAGTGGCAGCCGCACATCCGGGGCAAGGCGCGGCGCGAGGCGCTGGCGGCGCGCTTCCGGGACCCGGCGGACCCGTTCCGGATCGTGATCGTGCGCGACATGTGGCTCACGGGGTTCGACGCGCCGTCGCTCCACACGATGTACCTCGACAAGCCGATGCGCGGGCACGGGCTGATGCAGGCCATCGCCCGCGTGAACCGCGTGTTCCGCGACAAGCCCGGCGGCCTCGTGGTGGACTACCTGGGGCTCGCGGACGAGCTGCGCAAGGCACTGGCCGTCTACACGGAGAGCGGCGGGAAGGGGCGCGCCGCCGTCGACCAGCGCGAGGCGGTGGCGCTGCTGCTCGAGAAGCACGAGGTCTGCTGCGGGATCCTCCACGGCTTCTCGTGGGCGCGCTGGGTGTCGGGCGACGCCGGCGAGCGCGTCTCGCTCCTGCCCGCGGCGCAGGAGCACGTCCTGGCGCAGGAGGACGGCAAGGCGCGGTTCCTGGAGGTGGTCGCCGAGCTGTCCGCCGCCTTCGCGCTGGCCGTGCCGGCCGACGAGGCGCTGGCGATACGCGACGACGTCGGGTTCTTCCAGGCCCTCCGCGCGGTGCTCGCCAAGGGAGCGGCGGGGGAGCGGCGGAGCGACGAGGAGCTCGACCACGCCATCCGCCAGATCATCAGCCGCTCGGTGGCGTCCGAGGGCGTGGCGGACATCTTCGCGGCCGCGGGCCTCAGGCGGCCCGATATCTCGATCCTGTCCGACGAGTTCCTCGCCGACGTCCGCGGCCTGCCGCAGCGCAACGTGGCGGTGGAGCTGCTGCGCAAGCTGCTCGCGGGCGAGATCCGCTCGCGCGGCCGGCGCAACGTGGTGGAGTCGCGCTCGTTCGCGGCGCTGCTCGAGCAGGCCATGCGGCGGTACCAGAACCGCGCGGTGGAGACGGCGCAGGTCATCGAGGAGCTGATCGCCCTCGCGCGCGAGCTGCGCGCGGCGTCGGAGCGGGGCGAGCGCCTGGGCCTGACTGAGGACGAGCTCGCCTTCTACGACGCTCTCGGCGCGTCCGAGAGCGCCGTGGCTGTCCTTGGCGACGCCGAGCTGCTCGCCATCGCCCGCGAGCTGACAGAGCAGGTCCGCGCCAACGTCACCATCGACTGGACCCTGCGCGAGAACGTCCGCGCCCAGCTGCGCGTCCTCGTGAAGCGCATCCTGCGCAGGCACGGCTACCCGCCGGACCGCCAGGAGAGGGCCGTGGCGCTCGTGCTGGAGCAGGCCGAGGTGCTGTCCGAGATGTGGGCGGTGGCGTAGATGGGCGTCTCGATCGCCACGGACGTCCCAGGTTGAACATGCGGCGGTTCTTCGACCGAGGCACGCTCGGCGAGTATCTCGAGTCTAGGCAGCGTGGGATCCGCGAGGAAGTGAACTCGATCGGGGACGAACAGATCCTCGGCATGGCGCCCGAGGATCTCAACGCGCATCTCGCCTCCAAGTTCTCTCTGGAACCGCTAGCGCTCGAGGCGGAATCTTCCCGATGGGTGTCGCGGATCGAAGAGGCGAGCACGACACGCGATGACCGGTTCATGGAGGCCCGTATCAGACTCCACGGAGCCCGAGCGATCGTGCTCATCCCTATGACCGGATCGCCTGATCTAGCGAACTACTCTCCAAGCACGTCGGTGCTACCCGACCCCCAGGCTGAGTCGGTGAAGGATGGTGTCCTCACTCTGGTGGTGGACGCCTACAACCTGGCGGACGATGACGGCGCAAACGCCCGCGCTCTCCATGGCCAGGTTGACCTCGCTCTCGCTCCGTGGCTCCGCCAGCTGGACTACATGCGCCCGGAGGTAGAGCGCTGGGTGGCGGACCTGCCCGGTTTCGTGTCCTCGGTGGTTGAGCAGCGCCTCGCTGAGGCCAGGAAGTTGCGGGGCCTGCGTGGTGCCTTTGACATCCCTCTTGTCGAGAAGGGCACCGCTTCGTTCGTGCCCCTGCAAGCGAAGGTGATCATTCCGAGGCCCATCCCGACGAGAGGGCCAATACGCGACGAGCCTCGGATCTCCGAAACGGTGTACGCGGGTATCTTGGAGAGGATGCGTCTCATGGGCCGGGCAATGGAGGAGTCCCCATCCAGCTATGAGCAATTGGGCGAGGAGCGGCTTCGGGACTTCTTCCTGCCGATCCTCAATAGCCAGTTCGGGCTTGAGGGTTCCGCGAGCGGAGAAACCTTTCGCCGACAGGGCAAGACGGACATTCTGGTCAAGTTCGAGGGCGGCGTGGCGTTCGCGGCCGAATGCAAGATCTGGGAAGGCGCGGCTGCAATCGGTCCCGCCATCGACCAACTCCTCGGCTACCTCACGTGGTGAGACTCGAAGACAGCATTGGTGCTATTCGTGAGACGCAGCGAGTTCACATCGGTCATGCGCGAGGCGGTTGAAGCGGCCTCTCGGCACCCACTGGTCAAGAGGGTGGAGTCGGCTGGCGTCAACGAGGGGCGGCTGGTGTTGCATCTCCCAAATGACCGCAATCGTGAGGTCGCCCTGGCGCTCCTCGGGTTCTGGCTACCGAAGACGGCCACGAGGCGAGGGACGCCAAGAGGCGCAGCGAGCAGCTAACCCCGGGACAAAGGTCCACCGTGACGGATCACACCATCGCGTACGAGTCGAGCGGCTCCGTGGCGAACGAGTGGCAGTCCAGCACGAGGCACCGCGCGAACCGCGAAAGCGTCGCCGCCACCAGCGCGTCGAGCGCCGCGTGGTAGGGCGCGAAGTAGCGCTCCAGCAGTCGCTGCCGCGCCGAGGGGTCCTCGCGGCGCAACTGCTGGCCGAAGGAGGTGCGCGTGTAGACCGCGGCCTGCCCCACGCGGGCCATGGGCTCCTGCGCGTCGTCGGTGAAGCGCCCGCGCCCCGCGGCGGGGTCCACCACCACGCGCGAGAGGCCGTTGGCGAACCGCGTGGCGCCAAGCCTCGCCGTCCAGGCGTACAGCTCGCGGGTGCGCCAGTCCGTCATGCGGACGAGCTCGGCGGCGAGGTCGGCGTCGGACAGCAGGATCCCTGCGCGCACGTCGGGCGGGATGGCGGCGGACCCGTGGGGGATGTGCGCCACGATGGGCCGGGCGCGCACGCGGGGGCGGATGACGCGGAAGGGGAGTGGAGCGGCGGCGGTCACGGCTTGGCCAGCGTAGCGCCCCACGTAAGCCGCAGATAAGCGGCCAAGCGCAAGATCAGCGCTCACCCGCCGACGTGTCACTAGAGACCAGTCTGAAGCGATATAGCAGAAGTGCTATAGTGACTGAGGACCCAATGCCGAGCATGTCGCCAAGTGATCCGGCGGATGAAGGTTGTGCGGGCCCCGGTGGTGGAGGCGTGGCTGGCGGTTCCCCACAAGGACACAAGGCTGGCCAACACCGTTCGGGCTCGGTTCCTCAGATCGGTTCATGTCATCGAGATGATGGGGACGCTGGCCGGGGACGATGTCCTCAAGAAGGTGCAGGGATACGAGGCGCTGTGGGAGACAACCGTTGGCGATCGGAGGGTGTTCAGCACGATCGTCGGCAACACTGTCCTGATGGCGGCGGTGGTGGCGAAGAAGGAGCAGCGGCTCAGCGCCGGTCAACTCCAGGCAATTGCAGGGCAGGTCAGGCGGTTCGCGGAGGCGTGGCGTGAAGGCGATGACAGCCGTTCGGTCAGATAGGGGCACGACGGCGGCGCCGGGCGCGGTTTGGGAGTCGGACCCGGCTGTTCTGGAGGCGTACGCGAATGAATTCCCGTTTGCGCACGTCGCGGACCGGATCTTGGCGCTGCGCGCCAACCTCGGCTGGACGCAGCAGGAACTCGCCGAACGCGCTGGGACGACGCAGTCAGTTATCGCCCGCGCGGAGTCAGGCCGCCATTCGTTCCGGATCGACCTGCTTGACCGCATCGCCAGCGCCGCCGGCGTCAACTGGTGGCCACAGTTTGACCCGCTGCTCGCAGCGAAGCCAGACGTCGGCCACGGGCCGGCCAACGTTGTCGTGGCGCCTGGTTGGTGACAATGCGGTACGTCCAGGGCGGCGAGCTGTTCACGTAGGGGCGAAGGTGACCTCTTGACAGGTCCCCATCCGTCTCAAGGTGTCCTTTACAGAAGGACACCTTGGGCATAGTGTGGGCGCCGTGAGTCTGCACCCCGTCTTGGCCGAGAAGCTGAGCGATTCCCTCGCGAGCGCGGACGCGGGCTCGTTCACGCGCCGCGACGCGCGTCTGCCGGCGATCGCAGGCAAGGCGCACGCGGTGATCGGGATGCGCCGCGCGGGCAAGACGACCTTCCTGCGCCAGTTGCTCGACGAGCGCCGGGCCGGTGCCGCGCCGGAACGGGCGGTCTACGTGAGCTTCGACGACGACCGGATCGCCGGCCTCGAGCTGGACCAGCTCGGGCTCCTGCTGGAGGAGTTCTACCGGCGGTATCCAGCGCTGCGCCGCAAGGAGACCGTGACCTGGCTCCTTGACGAAGTCCAGCTCGTGCCGGGCTGGGAGCGGTTCGTCCGCAGGGTTATGGACTCGGAGCAGGTGGAGGTCGTTGTCTCGGGCTCGTCTGCCAAGATGCTGTCGCGGGAGGTCCACACCTCGCTGCGGGGCCGGGGCATGGCGACGGTTATCCGGCCGTTCAGCTTCCGGGAGTTCCTGCGCCATCGAGGCGAGGAGCCGCGCGAGGACGCCCGTGCCTGGCAGGCGCCGGTGCGCTCCCTGGTCGAGGGCCGGCTCCGCGAGTACCTTGTCGAGGGGGGCTTTCCCGAGGCGCAGGGACTGGCGGCCGCGCTGCGGGTCGAGCTGCTGCAGGGCTACGTGGACACGGTGTTGTTCCTGGACGTTGTGGAGCGCCACGGCGTGTCCCAGGTGGCCGCGCTCCGCTGGCTCGTGCGGCACTGCCTCCGCAATCCCGCCGGCAGCTTCAGCGTCCACCGACTGCACCAGGACCTCAAGTCGCAGGGCCACGGCGTCGCCAAGGACGCGGTCCACGCGATGCTGGGGCATCTGCTGGACGCCTTCCTGCTCGGCTCCGTGCCCTTGGCGACCGATTCACTGCGACGCCTCAACTCCAACCCGCGCAAGCTGTACCCGGCCGATCCGGGCCTCATCGGGGCGTTCGATGCGACCGGCCGGTCGAACTTGGGCCATGCGCTCGAGACGGTTGTGCTCAACGAGCTCGAGCGCCGCGGCGGCGAAATTGGCTATGTGAAGACGGCCGACGGCTGGGAGGTGGACTTCCTCGTCCGCCAGCCGGGCGGCGGCGAGGAGTTGATCCAGGTGTGTGCGGATCCCGGCGATCCGGCGACCCTCGCCCGCGAACTCCGGGCGCTGGCAGCGGCATCCGCGGAGCACCCGCGTGCCGGCCGTCGTTTGCTTGTCCTCGACCGGGCTGCGCTCGGCCGCGTCGCTACCGGCGAGGTTGAGGTTGTCGGGGTCGCTGATTGGCTCCTCCCGGAGACCGTCACGTGAAGCCAGAGGGGGAGGGATAGGCCGTCTGTCACCAAGGACGAGCGCGTGGCCAAGGCCCTGGACCTGCTGATGGGCGTGATCCGGATGGTCGTCACGCCGGCGCCATACCCGCGAGCACCTGGGCGCCCACCTGCTGCGCCCTGGGCTCCGGGTCATCCAGGAGGTCCAGGGCGACGGCCGCGAGGGGCGCGACGCTGGCCGGCGGCCACGTCCAGTCGATTGACGGGATGACCCGCAGGTTGACGTTGGCGTCGTGGCTCGGCCGGAGGTGGTGGCGCGCAATGAGGGCGGGCAGGTTGGCCTCGTCGATGTAGGCGTCGACGCGATCGCCGCCGCCAATGAGCCCGAGGTGCAGCTCGGCGCTGGCCGTCATCCCGGTCAGCATGAGCAGCGGGTCGCTGCGCAACGCGGCGATGAGGCCTGGGTGTGCGCGGAAGCGTCGCAGCTCGCCACGCGATGCTAGCCGGGCACGGATGTCGAGGACTGTCGATGAGCCTAGGAACCCCCGTGCCAACCACCGCTCTTGCCGCGTCATCCAGGGCGTGTCGAGGCCTGTCGCGAGGAAAAGGATCCCCCAAGCCATCGAGGGCGCGTAGCGGCGGCCGTCCGACGGCCGCACGGCGAGGCGGAGATCGATCGCATCGTCGGGGATCATCCATCGGTTGCCGACCCGCACGCCGGGCAACTCGCCCGAGGAGATGAGGCGAAGGACGCGGCCAACCGTGACGCCCAGGCGACGCGCCGTCTCACTGGTCGTCGAAAACCCGGGGGCTGGGTTGAACGTCTCGGCAACTAGCATAGTTCTATGTTAGTTGACGAGACATTGGCGTCAAGTCGGCGCGGGCCAGGCTTGGCGCTCACGTGGCGCCTGTTTGGTGACAATCTGGCAACCATGACTGCCACGCCACCTAAGAACCGCCACCGGCTGTTTGCCGACGTCCCCGAGGCGACGGACGCCCAGGTCCGCCAGACGGCGCGCACGTTCTACCGCGGCGTCGTCAGCGATGCCGTGACCACGGCGCTCGAGACGTTCGAGTGGGTGGTGGATGCGCGAAGGCGCGGCAAGCGCGTGATCGCCACCGATGCCGACATGCTGCCGGGCACATTCGAGGAGCCGGTCATCCCCGGCCTCGAGCGCGTGGGCCGCGAGTGGACGTGGCTTGTGCGTCGCGATCACCCGTGGCGCCGGCAGCTGTGGATCATGGGCCGGACAATCGCCGCCGGCGACCTGGCCCGGACGGCCGAAGTCAACGGCTGGAGCGCCGCGGAGACAGCCCGCCAGTACGACCTCCCAGTGGACGCCGTGCTCGAGGCGCAGCGCTATGCCGAGATCGCGCGGGACCTGATCCTCGCCGAGGAGGCCGAGAACCGGATGGCCGCCCAGCGCCTTGAGCCAGATCGTGCGCCTCTGCGTTGACGAGGACACCGCCAGTCTCGAGCTGCTGAGCAGGCTTCGCACCGCTGGTCACGGGGTGATGGATCCGCTGCGCGGCCTGGCGGACATCCGCTGCTGGCGGTACGCCCAAGACAGCGGCGCCGCGGTCCTGACGATGAACGTCCGGGACTTCGTGGCGCTCGCAGAGGGCGAGACGCACCACGGTGTGCTGCTCATCTATCGGGAGAATGACCCCACGACCGACATGATGCCGACGACGATTGCCGCGGCGGTTGACCGCGTCGCGGAGACGTACCCAGATGGGATCGCTGGCCAGGTTCTGACGGTCAACGCGTTTCGCTGGTAGACCAGATCACTGAGATCGCGAGGTGCTGGCCGCAAGGGTTGGTGGCCGGTGTTTGGAGCTGGCCCTCAGGCTCGGCCTGTCAGACGAGGGGCCCCGCGAAATCTCGTTTATCGGCATTGCCGAGAGCAAGGACTCGGAGTGGAGCGCGGAGAACCTGGACGAATTTCTCGCCAAGACGTGGGCTGACGAGATCTACCGTGATGCGTTCAACCGCGATTCTTGACGCCGGGCCGCTGCTGGCGTCGCTGGATCGGCGGGACCCCGCGCACGTCCGCTGCGCCGAGGTGCTTCGCCGTCGAGATCTCCAGCTCGTCATCCCCACGCTGGTGACCGCTGAGGTTGCCCACGTTGCTACCGCTCGACTGGGCGCGCGGGGTGAGGCGGCATTCGTCAGGGGCCTCCGCGATTTCCACATCGAGACCCCGGAGCCTGACGATTGGCCCCTGATCGCCGACATGGTGGAGCGCTACGCGGACTTCCCGCTCGGAACCGTGGACGCCGCCATCGCCGTGCTGGCGGACCGCCTCGACACCGATCTGATCGTGACGCTTGACCGCAGGCACTTTGGCGCCATCCGATCCCCACGCGGTACCGCCTTCAGACTCCGCCCGGAGCCGAAGCAGGTCAACGAGGAGCCGGCCGAGTATTCGCCAGAGCCGCCCGGCGCAACCTAGCGCCGCCGGCCGGGTCCTGGACGCCGCGGCTCTCCGTCACGGGTGGGCGTGAGCGTCTCGAACTCGAACTCATCAAGCAGGTCCAGCAGCGCCGGCGCCTCCCATGCCCGATTTCGCTTTCGTCCGATTGCTACCTGGCGCAAGACCGTGGCTGCCTCAAGGCGCAGCACGGCTTCGCGGGCCTGCGGGTATGAGACACCGAGCATGGTTGCAGCACTCGCGATGTCGATGATGGGCCGTCCCGCCAGCTGCTCGATGAGGCGCTGGGTGGCGGAGTCGCGGCGGGGGCTTCCTGCGGCTGCGCGCCAGGACTGCTGGAGCGCCACGAGTGCGGTCCCGAGCCGTTCAGCGAGCACGACTGCGTCCGTAAGCGCGTGTGCGAAGCGGACGGTCCAGTCGGCGGTGTCGCCGCGTCGATAGCAGGTGAGCCCATCCACGTACGTGCGCGCATTCGCGAGCAGGACGAGGCTGATTGGCGGAACGAATCGAACAGCGACGCCCCGGCGCCGGAGGATGACGTGGATGAGCGCACGGCCAACCCGGCCGTTGCCGTCAGCAAACGGGTGGATGGTCTCG
>JANYAA010000503.1 GCA_025355255.1 Chloroflexota bacterium
GGCGCTGGCGCGGATCCTCCCCTCCACAGTTGCGGCGCTGACCGCAGCGTCAGCGACGACCGCGAGGTCGCGCTCCACTTCGGGGAAGCGCCCGACGCCGGGTGCGCGCTCAGCCACTAGCGCGCCCTCGGCCAGCCCGGCGAGCGCCACTTCGGCGACGATGATGCGGCCCTGTGTCCGGAGCTCCCAGGCGTCCACGACGGACGGGTGGAGCTCGCCCACGATGGCGTGGAGCTTGCCGTCTATGACGGCACGTGCCGATCGACCCGGATGCAGCAGCGGTTCGTTGGCCTCCGCCTCGTAGGTTGGCCTCCCAAAGCCAAGCCGCCCGGTGAGCAACTCGATGACGCCCTTGGCGTCGTCGACATCGGCTGGGCGTGCAGATCGGTTCCACGCCGCGGGCTCCAGCGAGCCGGTCAGTGCGAAGCCCACGCGCCACCACTCGCGCGGCGTGACGCCGGTTCTGGCGTAGCCCTTGCCGATCTCGAACACCGCCACGTCGGGCGTGCCGTGGCGCAGGTTGACCCCGACGACGTCCAGCAGGCTGCCGAGGAGGTTGCGGCGCAGGACCGAGTGGTCGCGCGACAGCGGGTTGCCCACCCCGATCGCCTCGCCGCCCGGCTGGTCCTCGTCGCCGAGCGACGGCACCTCCCGGCGGAGCAGGAACGTCTCGACGTGTTTTGGGGAGACGAGCGCTGTCGTCACCACCTCGGTGAGGCCAGCGCCGGCGAGGGTCTCGCGAACGAGGTTGCGAACCTCGAGAGGCGACGCGCGAAACACCGGCATCGCGGTGTCTGGCGTCACGGACGGGACAAGCTCGTAGCCGCGGACGCGGGCCACCTCTTCGGCGATGTCCGCCTCGATCACGATGTCGCGCCGCCAGGTGGGCACGAGCACCGCCAGCGCGGCGTCTGCGCCGGGGTCCACCGTGAGGACGTCCGGCTTGAGGGCCACCATCACCCGCTCACCTGCCACCGCTGGCTCCGTCTCCACGCCGACACGGTCCAGCAGGTCGCGCAGATCGTCCACCGAGAGGTCGGTGCCCAGCAACCTGTTGACGCGCGCGGGCCGGAAGACCACCCGGCTGCGCTCGGGCTCCACCGGTGCGGTGTCGATTCTGCCCGTCGCGATGACGCCGCCTGCCCACTCGTGGAGCAGCTGCGCGGTCCGGTCCGCACCGAGGCGCGCCAAACGCGTCTCCTGGCCCTTCTCGAATCGGCTAGACGCCTCAGAGCGCAGGGCAAGGCGCTGGGCGGTACGCCGGATGCTCACCGGGTCGAAGATGGCTGACTCAACCACGACGTCCGTCGTGGCATCGGCGACTTCCGAGTTGGCACCGCCCATCACCCCGGCGATCCCCAGCGGACCCGCCGGGTCGGCTAGGAGCAGCGTCTCGGGCGTGAGGGTGCGGATGACGTGGTCCAGCGTCTCGAGCTGCTCGCCCTCATGGGCGCGGCGGACGATGATGGTTGGGCGACCGTCTGGCACGGCGTGCACTGAGGCCGCGTCAAACGTGTGGATGGGCTTGCCCAGCTCCAGCATCACGTAGTTGGACGCGTCCACGACGTTGCTGATCGGCCGCTGGCCCGCGGCAAGGAGCCGCATCTGGATGCGGTCCGGTGACGGGCCAACCTTGACACCACTCACCCAGCGTCCGACAAAGCGGGTGCAAAGCGCGCGGTCCTGGACGTCCACAGCCAGACGCTCGGCCGTGGCGGGGCCACTCCCCTCCTCCACGTTAATCGCCGGCGGGCGGATCTGCTGGCGGGTGGCCGCGGCTACTTCGCGGGCAAGGCCAACGATGGACAGCGCATCGCCACGGTTTGGCTTGACATCCACATCGAGCACCACATCGCCATACAGGTCGGCGAGCGGCACGCCGAGGGGCGTGTCGGCGGGAAGGATCAGGATCCCGTCGCTGTCGGCGGTCAGGTTGAGCTCGGTCCCCGAGCACAGCATGCCGTTGGAGACGACGCCCATCTTCTCGGCGCGCTCGATGCGGCGGCCGCCGGGCAGGACGGCGCCCGGCAGGGCCACGGGGATGCGCTGGCCGGGCGCGATGTTGGTGGCCCCGCAGACGATGGCCAGCGGCTCGCTGCCATCGCCGAGCGTCACGGTGGTGAGGCTGAGGCGATCAGCCCTCGGGTGCTTCTCCACCGTGAGCAACTGGCCCGTGACCACGCTGTTCCAGTCTGCGCCCCAGCGCTCAATGCCCTTGACCTCCATCCCCAGCAGCGTCAGCCGCTCGGCGAGCTGCTCTGGCGTGAGGTCGACATCCACGAATTCGCGGAGCCATGAGAGCGGGACCCTCATCGGAACGCCCCCAGGAAGCGGAGATCGTCTTCCATGTACTGGCGCAGATCGCCGACGGCGTGGCGCAAGTTGGCGATGCGCTCAACGCCCATGCCAAACGCGAAGCCTTGGTAGCGCTCGGGGTCGATGCCGCCGTAGCGGAGGACGACCGGGTGCACCATGCCCGCGCCCAGAATGGTCATCCAGCCCGTGCGCGAGCAGGCGGGGCACTTCTCCCCGTTGCAGATGACGCACAGGATGTCGAACGCCACGGACGGCTCCGTGAACGGGTAGTACCCGGGCCGGAATCGCGTGGCCCGGCCAGCGCCAAACATCGCGTGGGCAAACTGGTCGAGAAGACCCTTGAGGTCCGCCATGGACGTGCCCTCGTCGATCATCAGGCCTTCCACCTGGAAGAACTCGGACGCGTGGCTGGCGTCGACGGCCTCGTAGCGGAAGCAGCGCCCAGGCAGCAGCGCGCGGATGGGCGGCCGCTCCTGATGCATCACGCGGATCTGGCCCGGGCTGGTGTGGGTTCGCAAGAGGCGCCCCTCCATGTCCAGGTACAGCGTGTCCCACAGGTCGCGCGCCGGGTGGTCGGGCGGGATGTTCAGCATCTGGAAGTTGGTGACGTCGTCCTCAACCTCGGGGCCCTCATAGACCACGAAGCCAAACTGAGCGAACACGTCGGCGATCTTGCGAGCCGTCTCCACGATGGGATGGAGGCTGCCGCGGCGGATGGGCCGGCCGGGCGTGGTGACGTCAACAGTCTCCGCCGTGAGGCGAGTGGCCAGCTCTGCGCTGCCCAACTGGGCACGTGCCAAGCCGATAGCCGCTTCGACGGCGATACGGACCTCGTTGGCGATGGCGCCGACACGCGGCCGGTCCTCAGCAGGCAGGGCGCCGATGCCGCGCAGGATCGCCGTCAACTCGCCCTTCTTGCCGAGCACGTCGAGCTCGATCACGTCCAGGGCGGCCGTGTCCGGCGCGCTCACGGCGGCGCTCGAGGCGCGATCACGCAGGGCGTTCAGATCGGATGTCAGCTGCGCGAGGTCCATGGGCTTCTGATTGGGTCCAGTGCTGGTGCGTGTGGCTTGGAACGATGCGGGAGACGGCGCCAACTGGCTCCGGGAATCACGAACCCTCGGTCATCGGAGACGCCGAGGGTCCGGGCTGAACGACCGCAAGGGTCAGGCGCCGCGGGCTACCTCGGCGATGCGTGTAAACGTTGCGGCATCCCGGACCGCGAGATCCGCCAAGACCTTGCGGTCAAGATCCACGTTGGCCTTCTTGAGGCCAGCGATCAGCTTGCCGTAGGTGATGCCGTTGATGCGTGCTGCTGCGTTGATCCGGATGATCCACAGCTCGCGCATGTCGCGCTTCCGCTGCTTGCGGTCACGGGTGGCATAGGCCAACGCGTGGAGCTGTGCCTCTTTGGCCCGCTTGACGAGCTTGCGGTTTGTGCCCGTTCGACCTTCGGCCTCGTTGAACAGGCGCTTATGGCGCCTGTGGCTGGTTACACCCCGCTTGACGCGTGCCATCGTTCGCTCCTACGCCCTACGCGTACGGCAGCAGGCCGCGGATCTGATCCCGAGACTCGGGTCCGATCACTGCCTTGCCGGCGTAACGGCGCGTTCGGCGCGACGACTTGAGCTCAAGGTGATGTCCGCGCCAGGACTTCACTCGAATGAACTTGCCACTTCCGGTGACCCCGATTCGCTTCTGGGCCCCTTTGTGGGTCTTCATCTTCGGCACGCTGGCCTCACTCTCCTGCTGGCGCCGCCTCGGCCGCCGGCTCGGCGGAGGGCGTCGGTTCGGGCTCGGCTTCCAGCGCGGGTGCTCCGGGGGCGTCCAGCGCAAGCGCGCCTTCTGCATCCGGCGCAACGGCGCCGTCGGGCTTCGTGCCCGGGATACGGTGCTCGTGGACCCTCGGCTTGTGGACCGAGGCGAGCGTCATGAACATCGACTTGCCCTCGAGCACCGGGGTGCGGTCGATCACGCCGTGGTCTTTGACCAAATCGCCAAACCTGGCGAGAAGGCTGCGACCAATGTCCGGATGGGTGAGCTCTCGTCCGCGGAAGCGGACGGTCACCTTGACCCGATCGCCGTCCTCGAGGAACTCGATTGCGCGATGGAGCTTGGTGTCGAAGTCTCCCGTGCCGATCTTCGGCGTGAGACGGACTTCCTTGAACTCAACCGCCCGCTGCTTCCGCTTTGCCTCTTTCTCGCGCTTGGTCAGCTCGTACTTGTACTGACCGAAATCGAGAAAGCGGACAACCGGGGGAGCCGCCATCGGTGCGACCTCGACCAGGTCGAGGCCCCGCTCCTGCGCCATGACGAGGGCCTGTCGCGTCGGCATGACGCCGAGCTGTGAGCCATCCTCATCGACAACTCGCACCTGGGGGATGCGGATCATCTCGTTGATGCGCAGGTCTCGGCTGATGGTGAACTCCCTTGCTCGAGCGAATACTGCTATCGACGCGCGTCCTGACACACGGCCAAGGCTCGGTCGCCGCGGCAGGATAGCACAGGGGTTCGAACCCGGGCAACGCGCGAGGCGCCTCCCGGGGCGCCTGTGAGGCGGCGGTGTACCAACACCGTCGGTCTTACAACACCCGCTGGGCGAAGTGCGCGGTCATGGGGCTACGTGGGCCGGGGGACGGGCCACCCAGGCACGATTCGACGCCCCCAGCGCGGACGGCCCGCCCTCCTCGGCTCACTCCAGACGGCGCTCGCGGACCTCCGCGCCAAGCTGCGCCGCCAGCTCTGCCCACGGCAGGATCGCCTGCGGCTCGTCCTTGCCGGCGCCGCGTCGGCGAACGGCCGCGGTGCGCGCCTCAACCTCGCGATCGCCCAGGATCAGCATGTACGGGACCTTCTGTCCCTGCGCGAGGCGAATCTTGTTCTGCATGCGGTTGTCCGACGCGTCCACCTCCACAAAGCGCAGGCCGCGGGACCGCAATTCGGCCGCGAGCTCCCTTGCCGCATCGATGTGGCGGTCCGCGATCGGGATGACCACGGCCTGCACCGGAGCGAGCCACAGCGGGAAGGCCCCGCCGAAGTGCTCCACCAAAATGCCGATAAAGCGCTCGAGAGAGCCGTAGATGGCGCGATGGATCGCCATCGGACGCTGCGGCTGGCCGTCCTCGCCGATGTACGTGAGGTCAAATCGTTCCGGCAGCATGGTCAGGTCCACCTGGATGGTCGCCGTCTGCCAGCTCCGGCCCAAGGCGTCCTCGACGTGGATGTCGATCTTGGGGGCGTAGAACGCCCCGTCGCCCGGCTTGAGCGTCCAGGAGACGCCGGAGGCGTCAAGCGCCTCGCGGATCAGGCCCTCAGCCTTCTCCCACAGCGCAGGATCACCCAGCGCCTTGGCGGGCTTGGTGCCGAACTTGATCTCGGGCTTCAGGCCAAACCAGCCGTAGACCTCCTCCACCTCGCCCATGAGGGCCTTGATCTCGTCGCCCAGCTGGTCCGGGCGGACAAAGATGTGGGCGTCGTCCTGGATGAACTGCCGTACGCGCGTGAGGCCCGAGAGCGTGCCCGAGCGCTCGTTGCGGTGGAGCCGGCCAAACTCGCTGAAGCGCAGCGGCAGGTCTCGGTATGAGCGCAGGTGCGTCTTGTAGATGATCGTGGACTCGGGGCAGTTCATCGGCTTGAGCGAGAAGGTCTGCCCCTCGCTCTCGATGAGGAACATGTTCTCCTTGTAGAGCGCCCAGTGGCCGGACGCCTCCCACAGCCGCTGGCTCACCACCATCGGTGTGGAGACCTCCGTGTACCCGCGGCTGTCTTGGACCTCGCGCACCGCCGTCTCGAGCGTGCGCCAAATGCGCTGGCCCTTGGGGTGCCAAAAGGCCGCACCCGGGCTGACGTCGTGGAA
>JANYAA010000013.1 GCA_025355255.1 Chloroflexota bacterium
CGCGAACCTGGCTCCACCCCGCTTGGCGAGCGGATCCGCGCGCTGCTCCTGGACACTGAGCCCAAGATTGACCATTCCGGCGAGGCCGAGACGCTGCTCGCCGCAGCCCGTGCCGCGCTGGACGGCTCGGGCCGATCTGCGTCCATCGCCGAGGCCGGCTGACCTCTGGTTCGTGGGGCTCGCCAAACTCAGGGCTGGGTCAAACGCCCGCGGTTAGCTGCGGCCAGCGATCGGCCAGCCGGCCTAGCGCCAACACGGCCTCGGCCAAAACCGCATCGGGCGCCGCGGCGGCGTCCACCACCACGTAGCGACCCGGTTCAGCGGCAGCAAAGCCCAGAAACGTCGCCCGCACCCGCTCGTGGTACGCCACGTCCTGGTACGCCTCAAAGCGCGTGACCTCGTCGGACTTGCGCCCGAGCCCAACGTCGACAGGCAGGTCCAGCAGGATCGTCAGGTCCGGCAGCAGCCCGCCCGTCGCAAAGTGCTGCACGGCACGCAGCTCGTCCATCGGCACGCCGGAGCCGCCCCCTTGGTACGCCAACGAGGAGTCCGCGTACCGGTCACAGAGCACCATGGAGCCACGCGACAGCGCCGGGCGGATCACCTCGGCCACGTGCTGGGCACGGGCGGCGGCAAACAGCAGCGCATCGGCCTCGCCGGAATGGTCAATCTTGGGCTCAGTGTCCAGGAGCAGCGCGCGGATCCGCTCGCCAAGCGGGGTGGAGCCAGGTTCGCGCGTCGTCACCACGTCAAAACCACGCCCGCGCAGCACCGAAGCCAGACGAGGCAGCAGGCTGGACTTCCCCGAGCCATCGGGGCCCTCAAGCGTGATGAACGGCCCGCGCGCGCCGGCCGGAGTTGCAGGACTCACGCGGCGAGTGTAGGTGACGGAGAACCGCCTCAGTACTGCGGGACGTGCGCCAGCTTCGCGCGCCATAGCGCCTCAAGCGAAGCGAGGTCCGCGTTGACCTCCGCCAGGCTCATCTCGGGTCGCAAATCGATGACGTCCAGCACCACGAGCTCAATGGCCCCCATGCCGTGGATCCGCGCGTCAGCGGCCATCCGGGGATCCAGCACGGACGCAGAGCGGCTCATTCGGGCGAATTCGATCTTGTTGCGGACGCTGGCGAGCTCTCGCGACGAGCCGATGAGGACTTTGCCGGTGGCTTGGTTGCGCAGCAGGTAGACGCCCGCCTCGGTGATCCGCAGGCGGTAGACCTCGCCCCGTTCGCCGGGCCGGTCGCGCTCGCTCATGCCCGTGCAGCCGCTGATCGCCCGGAGCGCCACCAGATCAGCGCCAGACCGCCGGCAAAGCCCGAAGCGATCAGCACCGGCAGGAACGCCAGCCAAGCGCCAGCGCGGACCACCAGCAGGAGATACCACCCGAGGAAGCCGATCAGGAATGACCGCAGTTGGTCGCGCATGGCGTGGAGCGTACCGGCGGCGGCGATGCCGTCAAGCGCAGGCCGTCAGCCCGCGGCGCCATCCTCGCGCTGCCACTCGGCGAGGTAGCGCAGCAGCTCCTGGATCAGCCCGGGGAGTGCGGCGGCAACCGGTGGCGTCAGCTCCAGCCCCAGCCCGATGAACTTGGGCTCAAGGCCAATGACGCGAACCCGGCGCGGCCACTGCTCCATGACGTAGAGCGCGCCGAGCAACTCGCCCGCGCCCAAATCGTGGACGCTCATCACGACGTCCTTGCGGATGACGTCGAGACCGTCAAGGTCGATGAGCTCGCCCGGTTCGCGGTTGTTGTTGATGACATCGACAACCAGCAGCCCGTCGAGGCCCGTAAGGTAGGGCATCAGGCCCAGGCCAACCGTGCCGCCGTCGATCAGCTCCACGGTGTCGGGCGCGGGCAGCCTCCCCATGAGCGTGGGGTCATCGCGGAACCTCTCGATGACGAGGGCGCCGAGGGCCTCGTCCTGCTCAATCCGGTTGCCAAGACCGAGGATGCCGTAGCGACGGTGAGTCACGCGGGGACGCCTCCAGATGCGCGGTGAGCCTACGCCAAACCGTTGATCCGCCCTAGGGCTACGCCCAGCGCATCACGGCTTCGATCTGGTGGCCGCCCTTGTCGGGCAGCGGCCAGCCGCACTCGGCGCAGAAGGGGTGTTCAGGGTTGACCTCGTTGGGCACCTCGCACATGAGGCACACCACCGGGTCTGAGATGACGGTGATCTCCACCTCCCCAAGGCCCCGGGCGAGCAGAGCCAACTCGGCGTGCATGCGCGCGGCTTCCGGGGAGATGTGGATGGGATCGTGGACGGTGATCTCGAAGGAAACAGGACGAGCCCCGGACGTGCCGGGGCCCGTTGATCCCTCCGGTCCACCGGCCGCCAGCGCCTCAGCGACGGCGGCGGCCAGCAGGCCGGCTTCATGCATCAGTCATCAACCTCGTGCTCGCGGGCCGTCTCCTCAGGAGCCTCACCGACAAGGCCAAGCGCCTCGACGGTCTGCCCAATCTTGATGTTCTTGTAGCCGCTGAACATTGACGACAACACGCCGTTGCGCTCCTCGATATCCACGAGCACCGCGCTGTAGACGTGGTGGATGGCGAAGGCGAGGAACAGGAAGGTCAGGATGTTGTGGAGCAGGCGAACCGTCTGGATCCCCCCGGGGACCGCGCTTCCCCACCCAAACAACAGGTGGATGGGTCCTGCCTGCATGATCCAGCCAAACAGCAGCAGCCCGGTCAGCACCTGTGCAAACAGGCCAATCGAGACCACCGTATAGGCAAGACCAGCGAGGTGGTTGTGACCCGTGTACGGCACCGGGTGTCGGCGCCGGAATGTGTAGTACTTGGCCATCTGGCCCAGCCAGTAGAACTGCTCCCGACGATGCGGAATGATCTGGCGCCAACTGGCAAAGCTGTTGCCCACGAAGCCCCAGTAGAACCGAAACGCCACGGACAGGCTGAAGACGATGGCGAAGATCTCGTGCCAGAAGCGGACGCTCGCCATCACCGATGACGCATCGACCGGCTTGGACGGGACCAGATACGGCGCGTGGATGTAGAGGCCCGTGGCCCCGAGGACCACGATCGAGGTGACGATGAGCCAGTGGGTGGCCCGGACCGGGACCTCCCACACATAGATCGGCATCGAGCCAATCGACTCGCCCGTCACCTCGCTCGGCGGGTTCAGGTCAACGTGGTGCGGGATGGCAGCCATCACCGCACCTCGACGCGCACCCGCTCCTTGCCCGTGGCGTCCACAACGTGGACCGCGCAGGCGAGGCACGGGTCAAACGAGTGGATGGTCCGCAGCAGCTCAAGCGGCCGGTCCGGGTCCGCAACCGGGGTGCCCTCAAGGGACGCCTCGTACGGGCCGGGCACGCCGTCAGCGTCTCGCGGGCCTGCGTTCCAGGTGGACGGGACGACCGCCTGGTAGTTCTCGATCTTCTTGTTCTTGATCTTGATCCAGTGGCCAAGCGCGCCGCGCGGTGCCTCATGGAAGCCCCAGCCCTCGGCCTCATCGGGCCAGGTGGACGGATCCCACTTGCTGCCGTCGTGAATGCGCAGGTCGCCGGACTCGATGTTGGTGGACAGCGCCTTGAGCCACTCGTCCATCTTGTCGAGCATGTAGACCGTCTCGAGCGCCCGGGCCGCAACACGGCCAAGGGTTGAGAACAGCGCGCCGGCGTCAAGCTTGAGCTCGGTCAGCGCGCCGTTGACGATCTCCTGGACCCGGGCGTTGCCGGACGCGTACGCGACCAGCATCCGGGCGAGCGGCCCAACCTCCATAGGCTTGCCGTCATAGCGAGGCGACTTGAGCCAGGAGTACTGGGAGTCCGTGTTGAGCGCGTCGTACGGCGGCGTCGGACCGGTGTACTTCGGGTTTGTCTGGCCGTCCCACGGGTGGAGTGCCTGGTTCGCACCCTCGTACGTGTAGTACGAGTGCGCGATCGCCTCGGTGATCTTCTTCTGGTCAAGCTTGACCACGTTGGACAGGTCGCCGCCGACGATGATGCCGCGGTTGAACGCGAACTTCGACTCGTCAGTCCGGTTGCCGGACTGCATGGCGCCGTAGGTCAGGTAGTTCTTGTGGCCGGCGCCGATCTTCCACCACTCCGGGTAGAAGGACGCAACCGCCTTGACGTCCGGGACATAGACCTGCTCCACGAAGTCGCGCATCTGCTTGATGCGCTCAGCGATAAACCCAATCCGCTCCCAGTTGATGACGTTGGGCGAGTTGGGGTCAACCGCCGAGGCCATGCCGCCCACCAGATACGTCTGGAGGTGCGGGTTCTTGCCGCCAAGCACGGCGTGGATCTTGATGACCTCACGCTGCCACTCAAGCGCCTCAAGGTAGTGCGCGACGGCCATGAGGTCCGCCTCGGGCGGCAGCGCGTAGGCCGGGTGGCCCCAGTAGCCGCTTGCCATCAGGCTCAGCTGGCCGGAGTCCACCAGCTTCTTCACGCGCGCCTGAACGCCCTTGAAGTACTCCGTGGAGCTCTTGGGCCAGGGCGAGATGGACTGCGCGAGCTTGCTCGTGGCCTCCGGGTCCGCTTTGAGGGCGCCGGTGACGTCCACCCAGTCCAGCGCGTGCAGGTGGTAGAAGTGGATGACGTGGTCCTGGATGTACTGGGCGCCGGCGATCAGGTCCCGGATCAGCGCCGCGTTGGGCGGGATCTCGATGCCCAGGGCGTCCTCGACGGCGTACACAGAGGTGTGCGCGTGGACGCTGGTGCAGACGCCGCAGATCCGCTGGGTCCAGATCCACGCTTCGCGCGGGTCCTTGCCCTTCAGGATCAGCTCGATGCCCCGGAACATGGTGCCCGAGGAGTAGGCCTTGGTGACCTTGCCACCATCGACCTTGGCTTCAATTCGGAGGTGTCCCTCGATCCTCGTGACAGGATCAATGACGATTTCGGCCATCGTCCGCTCCTACGCGCTGGTGCCGGTGCCGTCAGACGGCGCCGTGGGGGTGGACGTGGACTCGGCGATGATCGTGCCGTCGGGACCGACGGTCGCCCTTCGGCGCTCGCGTGCCCGCCTTGCGACGACACCGCCCGCGTGGGCGGCCGTGGCGACGGCGACAAAGCCGACTGCGCCCAACCCGATGGTCTGCGCGTCAACGTCGACGCCAAACATCTTCACGCCGGGGAGCCGGTCGTAGAACGGGCTCATGCGCTCCCAGAACCGCGGGGCGGCGCAGCCGATACAGCCGTGGCCGGCCCCGATGGGCCAGTTGGTGCCGTCGTTCCAGCGAACGATCGGGCAGTTGTAGGTGGCCTGTGGCCCCTTGCAGCCCATCTTGTAGAGGCACCAGCCATTGCGGTGACCCTCATCGCCCCACATCTCAACAAAGCGGCCGG
>JANYAA010000022.1 GCA_025355255.1 Chloroflexota bacterium
CCGGCCGCTGCGGGCTCGATGGCCGCCAGCAGCAGCGGGAAGACCGCCGCCATCGTCTCTGGCGTGTCGCCGTAGAAGGCCTCGGGGTAGCCCTCGCCCAGACCGACAAGGCCCGCCCCGCCGGCCGCGTCGTCACGGACCTCCACCACAACCGTGGTGACGACATGGCCCTCGCCTGGCGTGGAGCGGGCAATGATGAACGGGTCCCGCAGCTGCAGGCGCAGGGTCTGGTGGCGGATGGAGAACGTCATGCCGGGGTCACCCAGGGCAGCGCGTCCACTGCTGTCTCGATGTCGCGCCAAAGGCCGTCGCCCCCGAAGCGAACTGGGTCGGCGCACGGCAGACCGGTCTCCTCACCGATGGCCGCGATCACCTCGCGCGCCTGCACCTCATCAGCGATCAGCGACGTGTTGAGCGCCAAGGCCACCACGCGCGACGGCGCCACAAGACCTGCCACCTGCTCGTGGAGGCGGATGAAGTCGGGCAGCGGCGCCAAGGGGAAGCTGCGCTCGGGCAGGTGGGAGAACTCGTGAGCGGTCAGCCCCGGCTTGTGGACCAGGACCATCGCGTGCGGCGTTGCGCCGTGGATGAGGCCGAGGGTGACGCAGCTGTAGGCCGGGTGATCAAGCGATCCCTGACCCTCAACGAGCACCCAGTCGCCGCGGCGCTCACCCTCTGCCACCAACTCCTCCACGGCCCCCTGCACAAAGTCGGAGATCACGCGGTCTACGGCAACGCCCCAGCCCTCGATCATCATCCCGGTCTGGCCCGTGGCGACAAACGCGGTTGAACGGCCCGCTTCGACCGCAGCGCGCCGAAGCTCGAGCGCCACCGACATCTTGCCGATGGCGCAGTCCGTGCCCACAGTCAGGATCACGCGCTTGCCGGCGCCATGGCGGCGACCCACAGCCGTCTCGTGGCGATCCGGCGGCCGGCGGTAGTCCACGATGCTGGCATCAGCTGCCACGGCAGCGGCGGCAAACTCGGGGTCGTCGCCCAAGAAGCTGTGCAGCCCGGAGTGGACGTCCAGACCCGCGGCGATGGCCGCCAAAATCACCTCGCGCCACGAGTCCGGCAGCCTGCCGCCGGTCGGCGCAATGCCAATCATCAGCCCGTTCGCGCGCGGCTCAATCCCAAGCGCCTCGCTGAGGCTCTCCACAATCGGTATGGCGAAGCGCGGGTTGTCGCCCAGCCAGCTCTGGACGTTGCCGCCGGCCTGCTCGGAGTCAATCACCGCAAGCACGGTGTCGCGGCCAAAGCGGATGACGCCCATGGCGGTCTTGCCGTTGTGGTAGTTGAAGTTGCCCTCGGCAAGGATCACGAGGCGGCGGTCGGCAGAGGCGGGCATGGGTCCTTCCAGGGCGGCTGCGCAGGGGGCCGAGACAGGTGGTGGGAGGATACGGCCATCGTCCGCGGCGGGAGCGACAACCTCGGCACCGAGCACTGGGCGCGGACATGACGACGCCCCCGGGGCAGACCCGAGGGCGGTGGGCAGAGGCTGGTACCGCATACCGGATTCGAACCGGTGATCTCCGCCTTGAGAGGGCGGCGTCCTGGGCCTCTAGACGAATGCGGCGTCGTGCTGGCCGTTTGCGCGGCCGGGCGGGCAGGATAGCAGGCGCCGTGCAGGACCCGCAACCGCGTGCCACCCCATCGCGGCCACGCCCAACCCCTAGAGGCGATGCGCCTCCAGGAACGCGCGCAGCGTCTCAGCAACCTGCAGGTAGCTCTGTTCCCCGAGAACCAGGCCGTAGTGTGAATGGGCGCCAAACGGCTCATATTGCGCGCCAAGCCAGTCCGCCAGCACCTCCACCGACGGCTCCGGCACGTACACGTCGAGACCAGCGCCAATGACCAGGCGCGGCACATCCGGGAGCGCCATCCGGTCCACCGAGACACCCTGGAGCACCTGGCGGCGGGCCAGACCAGACTCGAAGGCCTTCTGGCCAAGCAGGTGCTGGATCCGCACCACGTCGGAGATTGACAGGTCTCGGTGCTCGCGTGTCAGCCGCTCCGGAAGGGTCTCCCAGCCAAGTTCCGCTCGGCCCCACGCGTCGGGCACGTCGCGCACAAGATGGGTGCGGGCCGGCTCGCGCACCTCTCGGGGCAGCTCGGGCGAGAGCAGGACGTACGCGGCCACAGGGAGCCGCTCAATCGCCTTGAGCAGCAGCAGACCGCCCAGGCCGTGGCCCACGGCGATGGCGTTTGGGCCAAGGCGCTCCAGCGCCGCCACGACATCCTCGGTGTAGGACTCGATATCCAGCGTGGCCGGGTCCGCGGTCTGGCTCCAGTAGTGGTTGCGCAGGTTCAGCGCGTGGCCTTCCCAGCCGCGCGCTGCGAAATGGTGCAGGTAGCGCTCCCACACCCACGATCCGCCCAAGAAGCCGTGCACGAAGAGCAGCGGCTTTCGACGCGAGCGCCGCTCCGGAAGCCAGGACTCCACATACAGACCACGCTCAGCCAGCTCAATCTCGTCCTTGCGGACGGGACGACCCGGCGGCGGCGTGCGGGCGGCGAGGCGGTCGGTGGTCGTGTGGGTCATGCGGCGGCTACTGCTCGTGCGGGTTGAAGAGGAGGCCGGTGAGGGCCTTCGGGTAGAAGTAGGTGGACTTCTGCGGCATGACGTCACCGGCCTGGGCAACGGCCATGATGCTGGCAACGGGCGTGGGCTCCAAGAGGAACGCCGCATCTGCTGTCCCCTCGGCGCCGACGGACGCAACACCCTCCTCAGCCGACTTCGTGTACGCGATGCGCTCCCCGCCCGCCACGGCCGCAGCGTCAATCCCCAGCAGCGTATCGAGCGCGGCGCCCAGCACGACCACATCGAGCGACCGAACGGCCTCGCCACGCGTCGTCAGCAGCCTCGCGAACACGTCGCGCTTAGCGTGGAGCAGCCACGCGCCGTCGCCCGTCACGAGGCCAAATCGGCCGTCGCCCCCGTCCAGGGTGCCCGCCGCACTAAAGCGCTGGACGAGCGTGGCAGCCGTGGATGGCTCGGCGTCAAACAGGCGCTCGAGACCGCCGTTGAGCCTGGCCAGATCCGCCGCTCCGACACGCCGGACAAGCCGATGGGTAGGCAGCACCGTCAGCTGACTCGCCACATCAAGAAAGAGCATCAGGACGAAGTCGTAGTCCGGGTCGACTTCCGCCGCATGCGCCACCCGGCGCTCATCCCGGTAGCGGACCGCGGTCTCGTAGCGGTGGTGGCCGTCGGCGATCACAACCGGACCCGCGCCGGCCGCGGCAACCAGGGTTTCGGCGGCTCCGCTGAGCCCCGCCGGGACCATCCAGACGCGGTGTCGCACGCCATCGTCGTCCGTGACGTCTGCATTCGGCGGCATCTCCGCCATGCCGACCATGGCAGCGGCGGCATCGCCTGCAGCATCTTGAAGAGGCCGATCACCGGCGACGTGTTGACGCTGGTGGCCCGGAGCAGGCGGTACCGCTCCTCCTTGGGACCGGTGAGCGTCCGCTCATGGGGAAGAACGGATGATCCAGGCCCAAACGGCTCGATCCGCAAGCGGGCGAAGAAGCCGCGCTGGGTGCGCTCCACGTCGGTGCCGGGCACCCGGTAGGCCTGCTCATAGACGTACACCGATGGGCGCGGGTCCTTGCGCAGCGTGCCGTCGCTGCGCCACGCGGCGAGCGTGTGGGCGGCGCGGCGGTACCGCTCGTCGGGGTCTTCGCCGGGGACAACGGCCGGGAAGTCCAGCCGGACAGCGTTCCGCGGGCTCCGCGCCAGGAGCGTCTCGTGGAGCGCAGGGCCGATCACATCGTACGGGGGCGCCACCAAACGAGCGAGGTCGCCGGCAGCACCGGGCTCGAAGCGAAGGGCGCGGAAGGGTCGGATATCGGGCACGAAGGTCCTTGGACGTCCTCGGCATGTCGGGTGGCCCAGCGCCTCCGGCGGGGCCTCTTGTCCGAGCGTCCCTGCATCGTACGATAGGCGGGTCGCGAGGGCCACCTATCACCCGGGTCAGTGGCCCCGACAGGAGATGGGGCCTCTGGTGCAACTTTCCGGCACGCCCGTGCGTCGTTGGCAAGACGCGTCCAGTTCCGCTACCAGAGGAGTCCGTGTGCCGCTGCGCAAGCCGGGCCGTGCCGTCCGCCTGTCACGCGCCGTCGCCGGTGCCGCACTGGTGCTGCTCGCGCTTGCGCCTGCCGCCCCTGCAGCCGCGGACGGCGGCCTGACGATGACGGCCAGGGCGCTCCTGCAAGGCCATGCGCGCCAGGGCGCCTGGATGGCGGTTGCCGTTGATGTCGAGAACGCGGGCCCAACTGTGACTGGCGAGCTCCGCGTGACGGGCGGCCCCGACATGCGCACTCGCTTCGGCCTACCGGTGGAGCTCGCAACAGGCTCGCGCAAGACGTTCACCCTCTATGTCCAGCCGCCCGGCTTCGTGGGCTCCACGAGCCCGCTCGTTGTGGATCTGATCTCGGGCGGCGCCTCAGTGGCCACGGCGAAGGCCGCAGTCGCCCTGGACGACCCCAACCAGCTCGTCGTGGGCATCCTCGCCGAGAACCCGGCCAAGATCGTGAGCCAGGTCGCGCTGCTGCCCAACTCGGCCACCGGCACCACCGCTGTCCTCGTGCCCCTGACCTCGGCCGACTTGCCGGACCGTGTCCAGGGTTGGGCCGGACTGGACCGCCTGGTCTGGCAGGACACCGACGCGGCCTCGCTGAACACGGACCAGCTCGCGGCGCTTGGCCGCTGGGTTGCCGCGGGTGGGCGCCTCGTCATCGTCGGCGGCACGTCAGGGCCCGACTCACTCAACGCTATCCCTGAAGACCTGCTCCCCTACCGGCCCACAGGTGTACTCGATGTGGATCCCACGCTCCTTCGCCCGGTGCTGGGCACGCTGCCCGGCGGCGCTGCCCCGGTTGCGGCCCTTGTGGGATCGCCGGGCAAGGGCAGGCCGCTCGTCACCTCAGGAGATCGCGTGGCGGCGGCCGATATGCCGTATGGATCCGGCTTCGTCACGCTGTTGGGCTTCAACCCGCTAAGCGGGTGGATTGCCGCGGACAGCACGGTCGAGGTGCCGCTGTGGCGACGCCTGCTGCCGCAGCGGTCCGGCACGGTGGTGGCGCTCACAGATGACAGCCAGCTGGTGTCGGGCGCGGCCAGCTTGCCGAGCCTCTCACTGCCGCCGACGAGCGGCCTGCTGGTCCTGCTCTTCGGCTACATCCTGCTCATCGGTCCAGTGAACTATGCCGTCCTGCGGCGACTGGACCGCCGTGAGTGGGCCTGGGCCACGGTTCCAGCGCTGATCCTGGTGTTCACGGCTGGGTCGTTTGGGATCGGCGCAGTGACTCGCGGCTCCAGCGTCATCATCCACGAGGTCGCCATCGTCCGCGGCGCCCCTGGGACGGACCTCGCATCGGCCCAGTCTTGGCTGGGCATCTTCAGCCCCACGCGCGCCTCGTTTGCCGTGACCGTGCCGGGCGACGCGCTGATTGCCGGTCCAATCAGCGGCGACATGTTCAACAGCGGCAGCACCAGCCCACTCGATGTCCTGGAGGGCAACCCGACGCGGGTTCGCGATTTGGGCGTCGGCTATGGCTCGCTGCGCACAATCCGCGCGGAGGGAAGCGCCTCGGGTCCGGTAGTTGAGGCCAGCCTCCACTTGGCTGACTCCACGCTCACCGGGACCGTCATCAACCGCTCGGCCATCACCCTCCAAGCGCCGGCGCTAGTGCTGGGCTCGTCGGTTGCAACGCTTCCGGACCTCGCGCCAGGGGCAACGGTCACGATCACCCTGCCGCTCGCGGGCGTTGCGTCCAACCAGGTTCAGCTCTCCGAGAAGGTGGTGGGCCAGGTCAACTGGGGCGGCGTCGGGATGGACGAGGTGACCCAGCGCAAGATGGTGCGCCGTGCGGTCATCGACCAGATCGCGATGGATCCGATGACGGGGGCGGGCTGGTCGCTCCCCGCAGGGTCTGCGGTGCTGCTCGCCTGGGGCAGCGACCCGGTGATTCCCGCCACCATCGACGGCCAGCAGGTGCGGCGGGTCGCCGATGTGCTGTACCAGATCCCGTTCCGCTACTCCATCAATGGCAAGGTCTCATTCACCGATGACCTCCTGCCGCCCACGATGGTCAGCAACGATGCCTCGTTCTTCTCTAAGGACCCGTTGTCGATAGGCTTGGGCACAGGGACCATCGAGATGGACTACCGGCCGGTGGCTTTCGACGGCACCTTCACGCCCTCGGATGTCGTGGTGGCCATGAACAACGGCGACCCGACCATGCTTGGCGGCGACCCGATCGCCGCCAAGCCCGAGGTGCGCTGCGACATCACCACGGCCAACTGCAGCCGAGTACAGGACGGTCTGCCGGAGCTCGACGTCTTCGACGTGAAGGCGGGCGTATGGGTGCAGTTCGCCCACCTTTCCCTCGGCCAGAGCTATCGCCTGCCGGACGCCTCGCGCTGGCTCGATCCCGCCACCGGGGACCTGCGCGTGAGGTTCGTCAACGAGCGGACCGACCAGGTCTACTTCAAGTTCCGCGCCGTGGTTTCGGGATCCGTGCAGTGAGCGGGATCATCCGGGCCACCGGCCTCGTCAAGCGCTACGACCGCACCGTGGCTGTGGGCGGCCTCGACCTCGACATCGCCCAGGGCGAGATCTTCGGTCTCGTCGGGCCTAACGGCGCAGGCAAGACCACCACGCTCCGCATCCTCGGCACGCTTCTGGTGCCCGACGCAGGCGAGGCGGAGGTGGCGGGCTTCTCCGTCCGCAGCAACCCCAACGAGGTGCGCCGGGTTCTGGGCTTCATGCCCGAC
>JANYAA010000025.1 GCA_025355255.1 Chloroflexota bacterium
GCACGAGCGGGATGGCCAGGATGGAGCCGCCGATGACAAGGGCGCCAGCGAGGGTCGTCCACTTCGCCTTGGCCCGGTAGGTGAGCACGGTCAGCAGGATGGCGGCGCCGATGGCCACGAGCGGGTAGATAGCCTGGGTGCCGAGGCTGTCCGCGTACTGGTACTTCGCCCATGACAGGAACGTGAACAGGCCCGCCAGCAGGAATGAGAACGCGGCGCCGTAGCCAAAGCGCGTCTTGCCCAGCAGGTAGATCGTGCCCAGGCCAAGCCACGCGGCCACATACACGGCGCCGATGAGGTACCAGAGCCGGTAGACGAGCTCGCTCCAGCCAAACGCCCCGCCCCAGAACTCGGTGCCGGCGGAGATGCCGTACCAGACCATGCCCAGCGTCCAGATCAGCTGGTAGGGCTTGCGCCGCTCGCGCCACTGGTCCACCAGGAAGAGCGCGAAGACGAAGCTCAGCACCGAGCTGAGGAGCGGTAGGACGACGTTCGGCTGCACCCTGCACCTCGTGTTGTACGGCGCCCGGGACGGGGCCGCGGAAATGTCACGCACAAGAATGCACCAAATCTACCGGGTCTTGCCCGATGTCCGAGTGACAATCCGCCCGGATCCGGGCGCCAAATAGCCGACAAGTGGGCGCCAAGTGGCCGACAAGGGGTCGCGAAGTCCCAGCGAAGTGGGCGGTGATTGGGTGATAAGGCCCCCTTGTCAGGCTGGCGCCATGAACGATCGAGAGAAGCGACGAGACCAGCGCCGGACCAAGGCCGGCAAGGACTACGACACGGCAGATCTCGGCAACGGGATGGAGCAGGCCACCGTGGAGGCGGTGATGCGCGCCATCGGGACGTTGCCCCAAGACCTCACCTGGGAGGAGATGGCGCCCAGCGTCATCCCCGTGCTGCCTCGGCGGCGGCCCATGCCGCCTGCGGGCGGTGAGCCGTTCCGCGTCACGCTGCCGCCCGGCGTGGCAGTTGGCTTCGGCATCGATATCGGCCCCGCATTCCTCGTCGTCGGTGAGGATGTCCTCGCAGGCTGGCCGATCGCGCCAGCGGATCTCGTCGCGCGGTCGCTGGGCAATCTCGAGCAGCGGCTGGCGCCGGTTCGGCCGCGGGACCTGTTCCGCCAGAGCATCGACGGTGTCCCCGTGCGGTTCCTTCAGACGGGGCTGGGCTGCGCCTCTGCGCTGTTGCTCCTGCCCGCAGACCTCGTGCGCGTGTTCGGCGGTGGGCCGCAGGTGCTCATCGCCCCCATGCGGGACCTGCTGGTCTCCCTGCCGCACGACGTGGACCGGATGTTTGCCGCCTGGCTGATGGACGAGCTTGCGTCGATGGACCCCAACGGGCTGGACCTTGAGTCGTTCGTGTTTGGCGGCGGCGTGATCAGCTATGAGCGGCTCCCCGCGCTCGACAGCCATACATCGGGGTGGCGCCCGTGAGTTGTGAGCCGTTCTTCCCTCGCACGATTGCCACGTCGGGTAGAAACTGGCGTCCGTGCGGTCGCGCCGGGCAGGTAGCCCGCGACCAACCCGGAGGGTGCGCCAATGATGCTCAACGCGTTGATCCTGCTGTTCGGGATCATCGTCCTCGTGGCCAGCCTGGGTCTTGGGGTATTTCTCCCCGTCGCCCGGACAGCGGCTGAGGCCGCCGCCCGCGGCACGCACAACGTCTCACCCGGGGCGACGGTTGGCGGCCGGCACGTCATCGGCGGGATCGTCGGGTCCGTGATCGGCGCCGTCATCATCGTGGTGGGCCTGGCCGCCCCGTTTGTCGAGGTCCCCGCGGGCAACGTGGGCGTCCTCATGAACTTCGGGTCCGTCCAGCCGGGCACGCTGGAGCCAGGGCTCCACATCGTCCAGCCCATCGTCCAGCACGTCGTGAACGTGGACACGCGGGTTCAGCCGCATCAGTTCCAGGAGATCGACGCGGCATCCAGGGAGTACCAGACGGTCAGGCTGACCGGCACGATGAACTACCACGTAGACGGCCGGTACGCGTCTGACCTGTACCAGCGCGTGGGCACGGACTTCGCGTCCAAGGTCATTGACCCGGCGTTCAACGACTTCATCAAGACGGTCGTCCCCACGTACGCGGTGGACAACATCCTCGGCGCCCGTGACGAGATCCGCGCGAAGGCCAAGGCGGCGCTCGCCGAGAACCTGTCCCAGTACCACATCATCGTGGACGACATCTACATCGCCAACATCGCCTTCAGCCCGGAGTTTCAGGCGGCCATCGAGGCCAAGCAGGTTGCCCAGCAGCAGGTCCAGACCGAGCAGCAGGTTCTTGCGCAGAAGCAGATCCAGGCCCAACAGGTGGTCGTTGCCGCCAAGGGCCAGGCCGATGCGCAGGTTGCCCTCGCCACAGGTCAGGCAGAGGCCAACCGGCTGCTCGCCCAGTCGCTCTCAAACCCGGTCCTGCAGTACCAGCTCATCAACAAGCTTTCGGACAAGATCAACGTGATGCTCGTGCCGTCCGGCAATGGGTACATCCTTGACCTCAAGAGCCTTATGGGCGGCGCAACGGCATCGCCGGCGCCAACCACCGCTCCGTGACGGCGTGACACCGAAGATGGCGGCGCGGTGACGGCAGCACCGCCGCTCCGCCGCCCGCCGCGCCGGC
>JANYAA010000055.1 GCA_025355255.1 Chloroflexota bacterium
CCGCCAAGGTGGCCGAGCTCTTCCGCAAGGAGGGCGTCGGGGCCTCCATCACCATCACGCCGTGCTGGTGCTACGGCTCTGAGACGATGGATATGGACCCGCTCACGCCCAAAGCGGTGTGGGGCTTCAACGGCACGGAGCGGCCCGGCGCGGTCTACCTCGCGGCCGTGCTCGCGGCGCACACGCAGAAGGGCCTGCCGGCATTTGGCATCTACGGGCGCGACGTGCAGGACGCCGCCGACGGCACGATCCCGGACGACGTCCAGGCTAAGATCCTGCGGTTTGCGAAGGCCGGCATGGCCACAGCGATCATGCGCGGGAAGTCGTACCTCTCGCTCGGCGGCGTCTCGATGGGCATCGCGGGCTCCATCGTGGACCAGCCGTTCTTTGAGAAGTACCTCGGCATGCGCGTCGAGGCCGTGGACATGTCGGAGATCTACCGGCGGCTGGACCGCGGGATCTTCGACCCGGCCGAGTTTGAGAAGGGGCTGACCTGGGCCCGGGCCAACTGCCCTGAGGGCGCGGACCGCAACACGCCCGACAAGGCGAAGACCCGCGAGGAGCTCGACGCCGACTGGGCCACGGTCGTGAAGATGTTCCTCATCGCCCGCGACCTGCTGGTGGGCAACCCGCGTCTCGCGGAGCTGGGCCACGCCGAGGAGGCGATGGGCCGCAACGCGATCCTCGGCGGGTTCCAGGGCCAGCGCGCGTGGACGGACCACAGCCCCAACGGCGACTTCATGGAGGCGATCCTCAACTCGTCGTTTGACTGGAACGGCATCCGTGCGCCGCACATGTTCGCCACGGAGAACGACTCGCTCAACGGCACGACCATGCTGCTGATGTACCTGCTCACCAACCGGGCGCAGATATTCGCCGACCTGCGGACGTACTGGAGCCCGGACGCGGTTGAGCGGGTCACGGGCCACCGCCCGGACGGCCTGGCCGCGGACGGGTTCATCCACCTGATCAACTCGGGCGCCGCCACGCTCGACGCCACCGGCGCGATGACTGACGCCGACGGGAAGCCCGCCGTGAAGCCGTTCTGGGAGATCACCGATGGCGACGTCGCGGCGGCGCTCGCGGCGACCACGTGGTACCCGGCCAACCGGGGCTACTTCCGCGGCGGCGGCTTCTCAAGCCAGTTCGTGTCCAGGGGCGGCATGCCCGTCACCATGGCCCGCGTCAATCTGGTCTCGGGCGTGGGCCCCGTGCTCCAGATCGCCGAGGGCTGGACGGTGGAGCTCCCAGCTGAGGTCCACAAGGTCCTCGACGAGCGCACCGACCCTACGTGGCCAACCCACTGGTTTGTGCCGCGCACCACGGGCGTCGGCCCGTTCCGCGACGTGTACAGCGTCATGGCCAACTGGGCGGCTAATCACGGCGCGATCAGCTACGGCCATATCGGCGCGGACCTGATCAGCCTGGCGTCCGCCCTCCGGATCCCCGTCCACATGCACAACGTGCCCGACGAGGACGTCTTCCGGCCCAGCGCCTGGGCCAACCTGGGCACCGCTGACCCGGAGGGCGCCGACTTCCGCGCGTGCGCGAACTTCGGCCCCCTGTACGGGAACAAGTAGCGGCGCGTCATCACGCCGGCCGGATGCCGGGTTTCGCCCTCATCCGGTCGGCTGAGCACCTCCAGCAGCACGAGGTCGTGGTAATGGCGGACCTGCTCCTGGGCATCGATATCGGCACGTCCAGCTCCAAGGGTGTGCTGGCCACGCCTGACGGCCGCATCGTCGCCACCGCCGTCCGGCCGCACCAGCTCTCAATGCCGCGCCCCGGCTGGGCCGAACACGACGCCGAGGCAATCTGGTGGGGCGATGCGGTGGCAATCGCCCGGGAGCTCACCGGCGGCGGCCACGGGCGGATCGCGGCGGTCTGCGCCAGCGGTATCGGCCCGGCAGTCCTCCCAGTTGACGCAGCCGGCGCCGCGCTGCGCCCGGCGATCCTCTACGGGATGGACACCCGGGCGATGGACGAGGTCGCCACGTTCAACGGGCGCTATGGGGAGGCCGAGATCCTCGCCCGCGGAGGGACCGCGCTCTCCTCGCAGGCCGGTGGCGCCAAGCTCGCCTGGATTCGCCGTCACGAGCCGGACGTCTGGGCGCGGGCGGCGAGGTTCCACATGGCGAGCTCGCTGATTGTGGAGCGGCTCACCGGCGAATACGTGCTGGACCACCACTCGGCCAGCCAGATGGATCCGCTCTACGACATGCGCGCGTCCGCGTGGGCCGAGGACTGGGTGGCTGACACCGCGCCGGGCATCGCCTTCCCGCGTCTCGCCTGGTCCGATGAGGTGGTGGGCCGGGTCAACGCCGCGGGTGCCGCGGCGACCGGGATCCCCACGGGCACACCAGTCGTAGCCGGCACGATTGACGCCTGGGCCGAGGCGCTCTCCGCGGGCGTGCGCGACCCAGGCGACGCGATGCTGATGTACGGCACGACGATGTTCATCGTCGAAGTCACGACGGCGTTCGCGCCCGAGCCGGCTATCTGGAGCACGCAAGGGTTGTGCGCCGGGAGCCCCACGTACGCCGCGGGCCTGTCCACCTCTGGGGGACTGACGGTCTGGTTCCGGGATCTGGTCGGACGCGATTTCGAGGCGCTGATCGCGGAGGCCGCAGGCACACGTGCCGGCGCCGACGGCCTGGTGGTCCTGCCGTTCTTCGCCAGCGCGCGGTCGCCAATCTTCGATGCGGACGCCCGCGGGGCGGTGCTCGGCCTGACCCTCGCGCACGGGCGCGGACACTTGTATCGCGCGCTGCTAGAGGGGGCGGCCTACGAGGTGCGCCACAATCTCGAGGTGATGTCCGGTGTTGGCATTGCGCCGCGGAGGCTCGTCGCGGTGGGCGGCGGGACAAAGGGCGGGCTGTGGACCCAGATCGTGACGGACGTGACCGGCGTGAGCCAGTCGATCCCCGAGATCACGGTAGGCGCCAGCTACGGTGACGCGCTCTTGGCCGGGTTGGGCTCGGGTCTGGTGGCCCGTGACGCCCGCTGGAACACGCCAGCCGAGACGCTCGTGCCGGACCCAGCCGTCCGGGCGCGATACGACGAGCTGTACGGCGTCTACCGCGCCTTGTACCCGGCCACGCGCGACCTCGCCCACGTGGCGGCGCGCGTGCAGCGCGAGGCTGCAGCAGCGGGCTGACGCGGCCGCACCGAGGATGTGCGTCCAAGCAACCTGTTATCGTTACCAACACGCGGTGCTGCCGCGCGTGACGCCGGAACGACATCCTGCACGGAGGAGGTCAGCGTGACCAGGTATGCCAGCGTGCTCCGCATGCCCCCAGAGAACCTGGCCCGCTACAGCGAGCTGCACGCTGCGGTGTGGCCGGGGATCCTGGCCAAGATCACCGAGTGCAACATCCGCAACTACTCCATCTACCATCGGGGCGGCTGGCTGTTCAGCTACTTCGAATACGTAGGCGATGACTACGAAGCGGACATGGCCCAAATGGCTGCAGACCCGCTCACGCAGGAGTGGTGGGACGTCTGCAAGCCCCTCCAGCAGCCGCTTGAGGACCGGGCGGACGGCGAGTGGTGGGCCGGCATGGACGAGCTGTTCCACCTGGACTAGGTGACATCTCCGCGCCACACTCGAGTCGGCGCGAGCCTGGGAGGCGAGTCTCATGGAGCCACTGCGCATCGGCATTCTCGGTGCGGCGAGGATCGCGCCTGACTCGATCGCCACACCGGCCGCGCTTACGGGCGCTCGGCTCGTGGCCATCGCATCGAGGGACCATGGCCGCGCTGAGAGTTTCGCCGCCGCCCACGGCGTGGAGCGTGTCCTCGGCACGTACGCGGAGGTTGTCAACGACCCCGAGGTTGAGGCCGTCTACAACCCCCTGCCCAAC
>JANYAA010000064.1 GCA_025355255.1 Chloroflexota bacterium
GGTCGAAGCGCTCCGACTGGCCCGTGAAGCCGCAGCCGAGGGGACGGCGCTGAGCATTGCGCTTGTGGGCAACGCTGCCGAAATCGAGCCTGCCTGGGCCGCCGCCGGCGAGAAGTTCGACATCGTCACCGACCAGACTTCTGCGCACGACGCGCTGGGCGGCTACGTCCCAGCCGAGATCTCACTGGCCGATGCCGCGATCCTGCGCGAGACGCAGCCCGACGTCTACGAGGCGCGCTCCAAGGCGTCGATGGCCGCGCATGTCCGTGCCATCCTCGCGTTCAAGGAGGCGGGCGCCATCGCCTTTGACTACGGCAACAACCTCCGCGCGCAGGCGCAGGAAGCGGGCGTCGCCAACGCCTTCGACTACCCGGGCTTTGTCCCTGCGTTCATCCGGCCGCAGTTCTGCGAGGGCCGCGGGCCGTTCCGCTGGGTCGCGCTCAGCGGTGACCCGGCGGACATCCTGCGCACGGACCGCGCGATCCTTGAGCTCTTCCCGGAGGACGAGGGCCTACGTCGCTGGATTGAGATGGCCGAGGCGCGCGTCCCGTTCCAGGGGCTGCCGGCGCGCATCTGCTGGCTGGGCTACGGCGAGCGGGCGAAGGCCGGCCTCGTGTTCAACGAGCTGGTCCGCACCGGCGAGGTGAGCGCGCCCATCGTCATCGGCCGCGACCACCTTGACTCGGGCTCCGTTGCCTCACCCAACCGTGAGACGGAATCGATGCTGGACGGGACCGATGCCGTGGCGGACTGGCCGCTGCTCAATGCACTGGTGAACACGGCGGCTGGGGCAACCTGGGTTTCCATCCACCACGGCGGCGGCGTGGGCATCGGCTACAGCCAGCATGCGGGCATGGTGGTCGTCGCGGACGGCACAGACCTCGCGCGCCGCAAGCTGGAGCGCGTTCTCACCACGGATCCGGGGATGGGCGTCGTGCGCCATGTGGATGCGGGCTACGAGCACGCAATCGACATCGCCCGCGAGCGCGGCGTCCACATCCCGATGCTGGAGCCGTAGCGGCCCCCGTCGCTTCCTCCGCCCCAGCAGGCTTCCGCCCCCGCGCGCTCGTGCACTGTGGGCCGCTGGGTGGACCAACTGCGCGGCGGGAGCGTCGGTTCGTCCGCTCCGGTGCTCGTCTGCGCGCTGGAGGCCGTTGCCACCGCGCAGATGGCGATGTAAGCGGCCCGAATGCCTCGGCACCGCGCAGTTGGTCCACTGGGTGGCCCGTAGTCGCCCCGGCGGTCAGCCGGAGCCCCAGCCTTCAGATCTCGGCCTCCACCGGAACCGGTGCCCGGACGACGCTGTGGAACTCCACGGCTGCGTGCGAGCCATCGCAGAGCGGCTTGGTCTCCGACTGGCCACACCGGCAGAGAAGCACGGATCTGCCCGCTGGGAGCTCCCAGCGCTTGCCCTCCACGTCCACCAGGACGAACGGTCCGGTGATGCGATAGGCGCCATTGTCGCGAGGCGTGATGGTCACTTCAGGGATAGGTGCGGGTTCGGTCATGCTGGGAAAGGCGCCTCGCTGGTGGGTTTGTCACCCGGCTATTCGCGCGGCGCAGGCGTTCGGATGCTGCGCGGCGGCGAGGGCGGCGGCGAGGGCGGCGGCGAGGCGCGGCGCACGGCGGGGACAACGGCGGCTCGCCGCGCCTGTAGCATCGGGGCATGCTGGTCGAGAGCGTTCCAAACGTCTCCGAAGGCCGTCGGCTTGATGTCGTCGATCGCCTTGCGGCTGCCCTCGCCTCCGTCCCGGGCGTCCACTTCTTGGACCGCACCTCGGACCCCAGCCACAACCGCTCGGTCTTCACGGTTGCCGGAGAGCACGAGGCTGTCGCCGCCGGGCTGGAGCGCCTTGTGGCGGCATCCATCGACGAGATCGACATGGAGCAGCAGTCGGGCGAGCACCCGCGCATCGGCGCTGTGGACGTTGTGCCGTTTGTGCCGCTGGCCGATACCACGATTGCCGACTGCGTTGGGCTGGCCCGGGCATTTGGCGAGCGCGTCGCCGCCCGCTTCGACCTGCCGGTCTACCTCTACGCGGAGGCCGCCACTCGGCCGGACCGGGTCAAGCTGGCGGACGTCCGCCGCGGCCAATACGAGGCCCTCCGGACGGAGATCGCGACGCCGGACCGCCAGCCCGACTTTGGGCCCGCGCACACCCACCCGCGCGCCGGGGCCGTGGCCGTTGGCGCCCGCCCGTTCCTCATCGCCTGGAACATCAACCTTGACACGGACGATGTTGAGCTTGCAAAGCGCATCGCGCGCCGCGTCCGCGAGTCCGGCGGCGGGCTGCCCAAGCTGCAGGGCAACGGCTTCCGGGTGGAGGAGCCGGAGCGCGGCCATCCGGTGCGTGCCCAAGTGTCGATGAACCTGCTGGACTTCCGCGTGACATCGCTCTGGCGCGCTTGGGAGGACGTTGCCCAGATGGCGGCCGCGGAGGGCGTTGAGGCCGCCGAGTCCGAGCTGATTGGCCTTGCGCCGCTGGCCGCGTTCCTGGACGTGGCCGACCACGCGGGCACGCCCACGGGCGCGCCCAACGCCGAGCGTCTCGCCGCCGCCGCTGCCGCCATCAAGCTGCGCGACTTCTCCCCGCTCATGGCCCTTGAGCTCCGGCTGGACGCCGCGCGGGCAGGATGACGCGATGAGCCTGCGGCTGATCGAAGGCGGGCGTGGCCACGCGGATGCGCCTGGACTCCTGATCCACGGCGCCTCGCAGGTTGTGACCATGGCCGGCACCTTCGCCGTGGTCCCGCCCAAGGCGACCTGGCGCTGCTGGACGCTGCCGACGTCGGCGGTCCCGGCGCGCCCGATGCACCCGTGGTTGCGTGCTGGGAGGGCCGCATCCTCGGCGTCGGCCCGCGCGACGTGGTGGAAGCCACGCTTGAGGCGAGGGGGCATCCGCTGTCCCGCTTTGTGCGCCTCGACGCTGATGGCGGCGTGGTCACCCCCGGCCTCGTTGATCCCCACACCCACCTGCTGTTCGCGGGCAGCCGAGAGCGCGAGCTGGTGCTGCGCCAGCAGGGCGCCAGCTACCTGGACATTCTTGCGGCGGGCGGCGGGATCCTGTCCACCGTGGCCGCCACCCGCGCTGCCGACGATGAAGCCTTGGCCGAGCACGGACGCCGCTGGCTCGACGAGATGCTTGGCCACGGCGTCACCACGATCGAGGCGAAGTCAGGCTATGGGCTGGACCTGGCCACGGAGCTCCGGCTGCTGGACGTGGCCCACCAGCTGGGCCGCGAAGGCCCCATCGACGTGGTGCCCACGTTCCTCGGCGCGCACGCCGTCCCGCCCGAGTTCCGCTCCCGCCCCGACGGGACCGAGGCCTACGTGCGCTCCGTGATTGAAGACCAGTTGCCGGGCGTCGCCGCGCAGGGCCGCGCGCGCTCTTGCGACGTGTTCTGCGAGGAGGGCGTGTTTAGCGCGGACCAGAGCCGCAGGATCCTGCGCGCCGCCGCGGCCTACGGGATGGCGATCCGCCTTCATGCCGATGAGCTGGCGCCGTCCGGCGGGGCCGAGCTGGCCGCCGAGCTTGGCGCGCTATCCGCGGACCACCTGCACGCCCCGTCCGATGAGGGGCTGGCCGCGATGGCCGCCGCAGCCTCCGGCCCCACGCCAACAGTTGCAACGCTTCTGCCGGCCACCACGTGGTTCCTCATGGCGGACTCGGCGCCGGCCCGGCGGTTCATCAACGCTGGCGTCCCGGTGGCGCTGGGCACGGACTTCAACCCCGGGACCTCGCCCACGCCCAACCTGCCGCTCGTGATGACCGTCGCGTGTCTGGAGATGAAGCTCTCGCCTGCCGAGGCGCTCGCCGCCGTCACCATCAATGCGGCGTATGCCGCGGGCGTGGGTGGGGAGGCGGGGTCGCTGGAGCCGGGGAAGCTGGCCGATGTGGTCATCTGGGGGGCGACCGATGTGCACCAGCTGCCCTATTGGGTGGGAGCGGACCTTGTCGATGTGGTCGTGAAACGCGGTCGCGTCGTCCACCGCCGCGGGGCGTAACGGCCCGGCCCGGCCCGGCAGCCCGGTCCGGCGCGGCTCACCCCGTGAGTCATCCAGCACCGGAACTCACCGGGCGGGTCATCCGGATCCCGACAGCCGCCGCCGGACGCCCTTCCTGCGTGCCCTGACCCAGCCCGTGCACAAAGCGGGCTGGCGTGCGCGCCATGACCCATGGGGTGAGCGGCAGGCGTGGGGAGGCCTCGCCCGGCGATCAGGCGGCGAGCGACAGCACCAGCAGCACCTGCGCGGCGTGGTACGTGGTGATCACGGCGAGCCTGCGCATCGTCGCCGCACGCGGTGTCGTCGCGGGTGCGGCGGCAAACCTGTCCCAGCCCAGCGTCGCGTCTGACGTCACAAACAGCCACGCACCGACCGCCGCCAGCAGGCTCTCCGTTCGGGTGGCGCTGATCGCCATGCCGCAGATCGCCGCGAGGTAGACGGCAACCGGAAGCGCAAACCCGCCGCGCGCAGCGCCCCGGACAATGGCTCGGCCCACGACCGCGATGAGCAGCACCGCCAGCGCCACGCCCACCGCCAGCCCGATCGTCCCGCCCGGCAGCTGCGCAAACGCCACCAGGTAGGCGAGCTGCGCCGCAAGGAACGCCGCGAGGCCAGCGGTGAACGGTCCGCCCGGGAGCAGCAGCACGTCGCCCGCCAGTGAGCCCAGCAGCGCGACAAGCAGCCACGGCCGAACGCCCGCGTCCGCCTGAGCGGATAGCAGCGCCGCAAGGAACAACAGGACCAGCACGGCCGGCTTCATGACGCGCTCAAGCGCAAGCCGATCCGTCGCAACTGCGAACCAGTCCACGACCGCCGCCGCGCACGCCGCCGCCATGAGCGCCCAGGCGAGCGGCGTCATCGCCTAGACCTTGCCGCGCGACTCCAGCAGCACGGTCGTCGTGTCGGCCGGCAGGCTGGACGCGGTGACCACCAGCTTCTGCTGGGTGACGGGCTCTGCGCCCATCTCGTGGAAGAACTTCTTGAGCGCCTCGTCGCAGTCCGCCTCGGCCTCGCACACCGGCATCACCACGACGATGCGCGGGTCCAGCTGCGCAACCAGCGCGGCAGCGGCGGTTGCCGAGAGGGCGCCGCCAACCGGCACGCACGCGATGTCCACGTGGCCGATGTCGGTCAGCTTCTCCTGCGTGAGCTCATGGCCGATATCGCCCAGATGGATGGTGTGCAGCCCGTCCAGCTCCGTGGCGAACGCGGTCTGCTTGCCCCGCTCCGCCCCGCGCTTGTCGTCCCGATAGGTGCGGACGCCCGTGACGAGCGCGTCATGGACTTCGTACTCCCCGGGGCCGTCCAGCACAAACGCGGCTTCCAGGCTTGTTGGGATGGCGGTCATGCCGTCCCGCGAGACCTTGCCCGGCTTCTTGGCGAGCGGCGCATCATCGGGATGGCTGAACGTCAGGACGTCGCCAGTGATGCCGCGACCGGTGGGCCCGACGATGGCCGGGTAGGGATCGTTGACGACGACGGCGTCCCGGCCCTTGAGCCGGATGCAGGTCTTGCCGTACCAGGTGAGCTCCATGCGGGTGATTCTCGCACAGGCTGCTTGTCTGAGCCTTACCTGTCGGAACCCGCGGCAGCCTCCCGAAAAAGGGGAGGACCGGAGATGCCTGCCCAATTGGCATCTCCGGTCCCGAGGGAGGGAGGATGGAACCTGAGGGGTTGTTCCGAGATGAACCATACGACGCCGCCGATTCAGCCCAAAGCGTCGGAACGGTAAAGAAACGTACATTCGGGCTCGCGGGAAGGCCGTGGCAGAATCCTCGTAATGCTCCTTGCCCGCTTGGCCGTCCTCGTACTCGCCGCCGTCCTCGGGGGCTGCTCCAGCACGCCCCCGCCCACGGTGGTCCCGAGCGTTACGGCCGCGCCCACGGCCAGCGGCGGCGCAGCCACCTCCACACCCAGGCCGTCAGCACCCGCCTGCGACCCGTCCGCGCCGATGCCCTCGGCCGTCCCCACTCCCAACGCCGCGGACCCCGATGCGGCCCTCCACCAGGCCATCGAGTCGAAGGTCGAGGAGATTCGCGGGCTCAAGCCCACCGCCCCAGTGCTCCCCCAGGTGCTTGACGCCGCGGGGCTGTGCGCGCTCCTGCGCGAGACGATGACCCGGGAAAACCCGGCCGACTACACGGCTGCCACGGAACGCGTGTACAAGCAGCTTCTGCTCATCCCCCAAGATGCCTCGCTGCTGCGCTTGTCGCTGGACCTGTACGCGGGCCAGGTCATCGGCGTCTACGACCAGTACGCCAAGCACCTCTACGTCGTCGCAGGTACCGGCGTCACTACGCCGCTTGGGCAGATCACCTACGCCCACGAGTTCACCCACGCGCTGCAGGACCAGGCGTTTGACCTGCGCAAGCTCCAGGGCAATGCCAGGGATCAGGGCGACCGGGGCCTCGCCATCACCTCGCTGGTGGAGGGCGACGCTGTCTTGTCAATGGGCCTCTGGGCGCAGGCGGCACTGACGGCCCAGCAGTTGGCCCAAGCGGCTGGCGCCAGCGATCCCGCGTCCGCCGCCGCGCTCAACGCGTCCCCGCCAATCCTGCGCGAGCCGCTGCTCTTCGCCTATAACGCCGGCATGCGCATGGCCGTCTCGGCCTACCAGAACGCCGGCGGCTACAGCGGCGTTGACGCCCTGTTTGCCGTACCGCCGTCAACCACCGAGCAGGTGCTCCACGCCGACAAGCTGGCTGCGCACGAGCCGGGCGTCCCGGTGTCCGTGCCGGGAACGCTGCTCACGACGCTTGGCGCGGGCTGGAAGATCGCCTTGGAGGACACGCTCGGCGAGCTCCAGCTGGGCATTCTCGTGCGCACCGGGGACCCCAAGGCGGGCACGGATCCTGCGGCGGGCTGGGGCGGGGACCGCCTTGCCCTGATTGAGGGCCCAAATGGCGCGCAGGCCACAGTCATCGACACCGCCTGGGATAGCCAGGCGGCCGCCGACGCGTTTGTGGCGGCCGCTGGTCCCTACGTGCGGCAGCTCCAGACGGCGGGCGGGCACGCGGAGCTGTACGAGTCGGGCATTCGCGTGGTCCTGCTCGTGGCCGACAGCGCCCCCACGCTCAACCTGCTCCGCGGTTCCTACGCCATCGTGGGGCACTAGCGCACGGGCCTACATCGAGTCGGGCGCGGAGATCCCCAGCAGGTCCAGCGCGTTGCGAAGCGTCGTCTGAGCGGCGAGGGCGAGCGCCAGACGCTTTGAGGAGCGCTCCGGCTCGGCCGCGTCCACTACGTGGGCGTCGCGGTAGAACGCGTGGAACTGCGTCGCCAGATCCGTGACATAGGACGTGATGCCCTGCGTCTCCTCGGCGCGAACCGCGTCCTCCACCACCTCGGGCAGCTGCGCGACCACGCGTGCCAGGGCAAGCTCAGGCTCGCCAGCCAGCAGCCCTGCAATCGATGCCGCTGGGGCAATCCCGGCTTCGGCCGCCTTGCGCACGATGGACGCGATGCGAGCGTGCGCGTACTGAACGTAGTAGACGGGGTTCTCGGCCGACTGCTTCTTGGCGAGCTCGATATCGAAGTCGATCTCCACGTGCGTCGCGCGTGACGCAAAGTACCAGCGGGCGGCGTCGGTGCCCACGGCGTCCAGCAGGTCGTCCAGCGTGACGAAGGTGCCGGCGCGCTTCGACATGGACACTTCCAGACCGTCGGCGATGAACCGGACCCAGCCGATGAGCAGCACCTGGTAGTGCTCGGGGTCGTAGCCCATCGCCTGCGCCGCGTTCTTGTTGCGCGCGATCGTGCCGTGGTGGTCCACGCCCCAGATGTAAATGAGGTGATCAAACCCGCGGCTGAACTTCTCGGTGACGTAGCCGATGTCCGCGGCGAAGTACGTCGGACGGCCGTCGGACTTGTAGATGACGCGGTCCTTGTCGTCGCCAAATGCCGTGGAGCGGAACCAGAGTGCGCCGTCCTGCTCATACACCTGGCCAGCGTCGCGCAGGCGCTCAACCGCGCGGCTGACCCAGCCTTCGCTGTGGAGCGAGGCCTCACTCTTCCAGACGTCGAAGTTCACGCCGAGCCTGGCCAGGCTTGCTTCGATCATGCCGCGCACGCGATGCGAGGCCCACGCGCCGACAGCCTCGGCCGGGTCGCCGTCACCTGCGCTTGCGGCCGCCCAGACGTCGTCCGGCAGCTCGCGTGCGAGGTCCTCCACATAAGCGCCCTTGTAGCCGTCTTCCGGAACGGGCAGCCCATCACGGACGGCGGCTACCGATGCGCCGAGATGGCCCACCTGTGCGCCCGAGTCGTTGAAGTAGTACTCGCGGGTGACGGTCTGGCCACCGGCCTCAAGGACGCGGCACAGCAGGTCGCCCACAAAGGCCCCGCGCGCGTTGCCGACGGTGAGCGGGCCCGTGGGGTTGGCGGACACAAACTCCACGTTGACCTTGCGCGGGTTCACCGTCGGGATCCGCCCCCACGTTGCAGGCGCGGCCAGGACGTCGGCCACAACGGCTTCCCAGGCGCTGTTGGCAACGCGCAGGTTGAGGAACCCCGGTCGCGCCACGTCCACAGCGGCGAAGAGCTCGCGGTCCTCACCGTCGCGTAGCGCGCCCGCGAGCGTCTCAGCGATCTCGAGCGGCGACTTGCGCAGCGGCCGGGCGAGCTTCATCGCGAGGTTGGTGGCAAAGTCGCCGAAGGCCAGGTTGGCTGGACGCTCAACCTCCACGGGCGGCGTCGCCTCGCTG
>JANYAA010000377.1 GCA_025355255.1 Chloroflexota bacterium
CGTGGAGGCGAACAGGCGCATGAGGGCGCGGTGCGCATTCTCGTCCGTGACATCGCTCTCGAGCACTTGACGGAGGGCCGCGATCGCCGCTCGATCGTCGCCCTGCGCGTGCTCGAGGCGGCTGAGCTCCACGAGCAGCTCCCGGTGGAGGCGCGCCAGTTCCTCCCTCGGGACGGTCGTCCACTCGTCGAGTCGATCACTCCGCAGCAGCTCGCCCGAATAGGCGGCGATCGCCTCAGCGACCCTGTGCCGGTCGGTGTCTGCGCCGCGCGCGAGGCCGGCAAGTCTCCTGAAGCGGTCCGTGTCGACGTCGATGGCTGCGTCAAGCGATACATGCTGCTCGACGATGCCGAGCGGCGACGGCAGCCCGAACGAAGCCATCTCGGCCTTGAGGAGGTGGAGGCTCTTGAAGAGCTGGTGCAGCGCCTCTTCGGGGTCCAGTTCAGGCCACAGAGCCTCCGTCACCTGCTCCCGATGCAGACGGTGGCCGGGCGCCAGGGCGACCAACTTGAGAAGGCTCTTGGCCCTGCCCCGCTTCCAAGTCTCATCGAGGACGATGCGCGAGCCGGCACGCAGGGCGAACTCGCCCAAGAGTTGGAGGTCTGTCAGGGCTGCCACGGTGGGAAGCGTATGACAAGGCCGCACGTCCCCAACGAACGGCTGGTGTCAGGGGTTGCCGGTGAACGTGTCGCAACCCGCTGGGGACCCTGCCTTGTAGCCAGCGGTGAACCACTTCTGGCGCTGGGCGGATGAACCGTGGGTCCAGGTGTCGGGCGTGACCTGCCCCTGTGTCTCCTGCTGGATCCGGTCGTCCCCCACAGCCGCCGCGGCATCGAGGGCATCTGCGATCTGCGCACTTGTGAGGGGCACGAGATAGCCGGTCGCGGCAGCGTTGCTCGCCCAGACGCCTGCGTAGCAGTCGGCCTGGAGCTCGGTGCGGACCGACTGGCCGGCCTGGCCCGCCTGGCTCGTGCCGCCCGAGAGCGTTCCACTCAGATCCTGGACATGATGCCCGTACTCGTGGGCGAGGATGTACGCCTGCGCGAACGGGCCGCCCTTGGCGCCGAACTTTGAGCGGAGCTCGTCAAAGAACCCGCGATCGATGTAGACGAACTTGTCGCTAGGGCAGTAGAACGGGCCGCTGGCCGACGATGCGACGCCGCAGCCCGTGTTCATCTGATCGGTGAAGAAGCGGGTCTTCGCTAAGACATACTGCTGGCCAGAGGCGGCGAACTCGCCGGTCCAGTAGGCCTGGATGCTGTTGACGTAGCCGACGACCCGGCAGTCCTCGATGGCGTTCGCGTCCGCGCCGGTCTTGCACTCGCTGGCGAGGGCGCTGCTGGCCGGCACAGGTTGCCCGCCGACCGTCTGGCCCACGAGACCGCCGATGGTCGCGCCCGTCTGAGGACTGCCGCCCAGGAGCACCCATACGAGCGTCACGATGATCCCGAGCCCGCCTCCGCCAGCGGCCAGGCCACGCCCACCGATCCGCGAGCTGCGGACGTCCTCAACCTGCGATGGATCGAGATTTGCGCCCGTATTGAACGTCATGTCATAAGCCTCTCGCCGGCGGACACGGGTCAGGGCAGCTCGCCGCGACAACAACTTGGCCGTGGTCACCATCACGCACCGCGACTAGGGCGTCATGACTGCGCGTCATGCCCGCGGAGAGCACGCCCATGCGCACTCCGGCCGCGCGGTCAGACGCGCAGCACCGGGACTCGCCCGCGCGAGCCGGCTGCTTCGAGGATTCGGTGGATGTCAACAGGGTCGCTGGTGAGGATCATTGAGCCGGGGACGGCCAGTGCTTCCAGCACGACAACGATGCCTGTTGTGCTCTCCACACCGCTCGATCGCTTGAGGCCTGCCACTTGGCGAGTCATAGCCGGCAACAATGAGAGCTCTACGTCGATCTTCTTGACGATCCGCTCCACCACCGCCGGCGCCCTGGCCCCGTCCAGCGCCTCAAGGACGACCAACGTTGGCACGACGATCAGCAGACCGCGCTGCGAGGCAGTGAGCAGGTGCTGGTAGGCACGCGCGTCCCCACGCTCGAGAGCGATGAGCGCACCGGTATCCAGGACGAGCCGGGGCGCTACTCCCGGCGCGATGTCGCGGCTTCCCATTCCGCCGCCACATCTGCGCGTGTCTCCTCTGAGACGGGCCCGCTGCTGGCCTCGTACTCGGCGTGGAGCTCGGCGACGCGGATTGCCTGCAGTCTCTGGGCCACGGCGTCATTCACGAAACGCGAGAAGCCGCGCTCGCCGGCGCGCTCTTCCGCCTGACGAGCGACGTCCTCGTCAAAGGCAACGGACTTCTTGCTGACGACCATCGCTGGCGATCCTTCCGCGGTGCCGAAGCAATCGTTGACAAATTTCCTACCGGCGGTACGAATGGTAGATCGATCACCGCCTTCGGTCAAGACAGTAGCCGTGCCTTGGCCGACCTGTCGCGGTCTGGGCGACCCTACAATCAGCGGCATGGTTGTCGTCATCGCCCACCGCGGCGCCCGGAGCCTCGCGCCCGAGAACACGCTCGCCGCCGCCCGCAGGGCGCACGCGCTCGGCGCTGACCTCTGGGAGACGGATGTCGCGGTCTCCGCCGATGGCCAGCTGTTCCTGATGCACGACGACGCGATGACGCGGACAACGGACGTGGCAGCCAAATTCCCCGATCGCGTGCCCGCGCCGTTCTCCACGTACACCCTGGCCGAGATCCGGACGCTCGACGCGGGCTCGTTCTTCGAGCGCGACGACCCGTTTGGTCAGGTGGCCGCAGGCGCTGTCGATCCCGTCGAGCTTGCGGCCTTCGTCGGCGAGCAGGTGCCCACCCTCCGCGAGGCATTGGAGCTGACGCTCGCGCTGGACTGGCGCATGAACCTTGAGCTCAAGTGGCAGCCGAAGCCAAACGACACGGTCGATGTGGTGAGCGCCGTGCTGGCGCTGGCGGACGAGGTGGGTATCGGACCGGAGCACCTGCTGTTCTCATCGGCCCAGCACGGCTGGCTCAAGACCATCGCGCAGCGCCGGCCCGAGTTTGAGCTGCAGGCCCTCTTGGGCCTCTTCCCGCAGGACCCCATCGACTTCAGCGACCCGGCCTTCCACACGTTTAACCCGCGGATCACCCGGGTGTCGGCGGCAGAGCTGGCGCAGCAGCTGGCCCGCGGGGTCAGGATCAACCCGTACACCGTCAATGGGCCTGAAGCCATCGCCGAGCTGGTCGCGATTGGCATCACCGGTCTCATCACAGACTTCCCGCAGCGAGTAGGACGACGATGACCTCCCCCACAACGATGGCGCCGCTCCGCATCCTCATCGTCAACTGCTACCCGGCGGCCAGCCGCGAGAACTTCGACCGCTCCAACGTAGGGCATCCGCATGACCTGTTCCAGGCGTTCCTCCGTGCCGAGGCGCCCAACGCCAGCACCGAGATCGTGTACGTCGCGGATCCTGACTTCGCGCTGCCGGAAGGCACCACGATCAGCGACTTTGACGCGTTCATCTGGACGGGGTCGGACCTGACCGTCTACCACACCGAGGACCCGCGGGTGGCCTCGCAGATCGCCTTCGCCAACGCGCTGATGGACGCGGGCGCCGTCTGCTGGGGCAGTTGCTGGGGTCTCCAGCTGGCTTCGCTGGTGGCGGGCGGCGAGGTGGCCGCCAACCCAAAGGGCCGCGAATGGGGTATTGCGCGTGGGATCCGGCTCACCGCTGACGCGGCCGCCGCGCCGATGCACGTTGGGAAGCCCGCGGTGTTTGACGCCTTCATCATGCATCTCGACGAGGTCACCCGGCTCCCCGACGGCACGCCGCTGCTGGCCACCAACGAGCACACGCACATCCAGGCGGCCATCGTTGAGCGCGGGGATGCGGCCTTCTGGACCACGCAGTACCACCCCGAGTACAACCTGCACGAGATGGGCCGGCTCATCGCAGCGCGGGCCAAGGCGCTCGTGCGGGAGGGCTTCTTCCCAGACGAGGACTCGGTTGCGGTCTACGCCGCCAAGATGCGCGAGCTTGCCGCCAACCCGGACTCGGCCGAGCTGCGGGCGGATCTGCGCGTGGGCGACGATCTCATCGACCCGCAGATCCGGCAGGTTGAGCTGCGCAACTGGCTGAGACTCGTCGAGTCCCGGGCGAACTAGAAGCACTGCGCTGTCAAAGCGAATGCCGAAACGCTGCCTGCTGACCGTGCAACTCGCGCTACTGGGGGCGCTTGTCAGCGCCTGCGGCGGGATGACCGAAACTCCTGTCGTGCCGGGTCTGGTGCCGTCGCCGTCCCTGGCCCCCGCGCCATCGCAGTCCGCGAAGGCCTCGGCCCCGGTCGAGCCATCACCGTCTGCTGGCAGCTCCCCCAGTCACGCGAGCATCTGTCCCGGACGCATTGAGGTCGTCCGATCCATGGGAACGCCTGTCGACGACAAGTCAACCGACTGGGCCGGCTACGCCGTGTCGTCGAGATCGACCCCGTTCACGTGCGTCGAAGCCACGTGGACGCAGCCAGCCGTCCTCTGCCAGGGGACGAGCCTCAAGGCGGTGGCGTTCTGGGTGGGGATCGGCGGTGTCGGACAGGCGGGCCTCGTGCAGACAGGCACGGAGACCCAGTGCACCCACGGCTCGCCCGTGATCGCGGTCTGGCAGCAATCGCTGCCTCGGGAGCCGTATGCGGTGGTGATGGACCTCGCCGTGGCTGTCGGTGATCGCGTCCACGCGATGGTGCTCGCCGGCAGCCGCTCGTCCTACATCCTTACGGTCGAGAACCTGACCAGCGGGGCCACCGCAAGCGCCACAGCTGTGAACAAGACGGTCAATCCAACCACGGCCGAGTGGATCACCGAGGCGCCGACCCTCGGTTGCCCGGCCCACTGCTCCGTCGCGACGCTGCCGGACTTTGGAACCGTGACCTTCAGCGGCGTATCGACCACCATCGGCGGGGTCAACGGGCCTTTCGACGCAGCCGGCCTCGTGCACACGCGGACGACCCTCGCAACTGCCGCCGGGATCACTCGCGCCAGCGTCTCTGCCACCGGCAAGGACGGACGCTCCTTCGCGGTGACCTGGGAGCGGCCGTAGCAAGCGCCCGCTAACGGCCGTTCACCCACTCTTGGCGTGTCAGCGCATATTCCACGTCGCCCAGCTCCCCGCCTTCGATGCGGTCCGGCCAGGGCTGGTGAAAGACGCGGATGAAGCGGAGCCCCGCCTTCTCCATGACGCGCCATGAGGCGCGGTTCGCCACCATCGTCGTGGCATACACGCGGCGGGCGCCGAGGTCCTCAAAGGCTTTGCGGATCAGGGCGCGGCTCCCCTCCGTCGCGTAGCCGTGGCCCCACACGGCTGCGATCAGCCGATATCCCAACTCTGGCTCGTCCTCGGGGTCTTTCTCCCGCGGACGGAGGTGGAACCAGCCGAGGAACTTGCCAGTGTCTTTCTCGATCGCCGCCCAGAACCCGTAGCGGTCGCCCGCCTCGTAATAGGCCAGCCACCACGGCAGGTAGTCGTCGCGCATCTCGTCGCGTAGCGTGGACCGTCCGCCGTTGATGTAGCGCATGACGGCGGGGTCCGCGTCGAGCGCCGTGAGCTCGTCAAGATCGTCAGCGGTGAACCGGCGCAAGATCAGGCGCTCGGTCTCGAGGTAGACGCTCATGAGGGCATGCTAGCGGTATCGGGCCAGACCGCTCTTGTACGGCCCTCGCCCAGGGCTAGTCGGTGACCGCCCAACGGATTGGCGAGCGAATCGGCATCGCCTGACCGTTGGTATGGAGCAGATCGACGCTGCGCTCACGTGCGCATGTCGCTCTGCCTGAACTGACCCGAAGGCTAGCCGCGAAATCGTCCCCGGCCGAAG